>NZ_JBMERN010000035.1:0-36001 GCF_049310965.1 Loktanella sp. DJP18
CGGCCGTCAGTGCAGGATCAAGACGGCCCAGCGCGCGCCGCACCCGCCGGATCAGCACCGCGCCGCGCGGCGTTGCAAAGGTGCCACGGTGGGTGCGGTCGAACAGCGGACCGCCGGCGATGGATTCGAGCTTGTGCAGGGCCTGCGTCACGGCGGGCTGCGACACGCCGCTCGCCTGTGCCGCCTCCGTCACCGACCCCGACTCTGCGACCGCCAGCAGGACGCGCAGATGCCGGAGCCCCGCGCCGGTCACAGTCTTTGCAGCAGCGCATCCGCGCGCGCGGCAAGATCGTCCCCTGCCGCCGCTGCGCCTGTCGCCGCAATCTCGTCCTGCCATTCCGCCGTGGCCGTCGCCATCCGGCCCGTCAGGCCAAGCGCCGCGACGGTTGCCGCGGCCTCGCGCATCTCAGCAGCACGACGGGCACCGTGGACCATCATCCGGTCAAGGTTGTAGGCCCCGCGCCCGCGCCAATCCGCGCCGGGCTCGGACGCGTCGAGCGACGCGATGACCTCATCCTCGACGCCCGCACGGCGAGCGGCCAGCAAACATTCGGCCGTCAGCGCCTCGATCCCCTTGATCATCACGGACCGCAACATCTTGATCGTGGAGGCGCGGCCGATGTCGGTGCCAGCATACGCAGGCCGCATGTCCAGCGCCGTCAGAACATCCATCGCGACCTGTGCGTGCGGACCGGACACCAACAGCGGGACGTGGTGCAATTTGGGAAAGACCGGTGCCATGACGGCCACATCGACATAGCGTCCACCCGCAGCGGCAATCACCTGCCCCGCTGCGCGCTTGATTTCTGGGGCGCAGGAGTTGCAGTCGAGCCAGAGTGCACCCGACGCAACATGAGGTGCCGCATCTCGAGCCGCCTCCAGCGCCTTGTCGGCCGTGACCATGCTGAAGATCACCGGCGCATCGGCCAATGCAGCGGCAATGTCACCGGACCCCGCCACCGCGTATTCAGCATACCGCGACAGCAGCGCGTCGCGGGTCGCAGCATCGTCCGTCTTGACGTCGTAGGTCGTGATCCGCGACGGACGCCGGTCCTCCCATCCGGTCACAAGGGCCATGGCCGCTTCTCCGAAACCGACAAAGGCAATGTGATCGGTCATGGCTCCCTCCGGTCGCGTATGCGGATCAGGATAGGTCGGCCCCCGATCGATGACCAGCGCTTATAGCGTCTACTTATGCTGTTGCACGGCTTTCTAATTGGGCAACGTCCATCCCCACTGCTAGACACGACCCAAGCACCGACCGGAGGAACCATGCCCGCATCCCGCACAGCACTAGTCATCTCAGCCCATGCGGCAGACTTTGTTTGGCGCTGCGGCGGGGCCATTGCGCTGCATCAGCAGCAGGGCGTGAACGTTACCGTCCTGTGCCTGTCCTATGGCGAGCGCGGCGAGAGCGCCAAGCTGTGGAAGCAGGAGGGGATGACGCTGCAGAAGGTCAAGGATGCTCGGCATGCAGAGGCCGAGGCAGCCGCCGAGGCGCTTGGGGTGCACGATCTGATCACGCTCGACATGGGGGATTATCCGCTGGATTTCACCCGCGCGAACAAGGACCGCATCGTCGACGTGATCCGCGCCGTGCAGCCGTCCTTCATGCTGAGCCACAGCCAGTATGACCCCTACAACACCGACCACATGAACACGACCAATGCCGTTCTTGAATGTCGGATGATCGCGCAGGCCTGGGGTCACAATCTGGGCGGCAAGGTGTTGGGCGCGCCGCAGCTGTACCTGTTCGAGCCGCACCAGACCGAGCAGATGGGCTGGAAGCCCGACACCTTCCTGGACATCACGCCGGTCTGGGACCGCAAGCGCGCCGCGATCGAATTCATGCAGGGGCAGGAACACCTGTGGGACTATTACACCCGCGTGGCCCAGCAGCGGGCGAACCATTTCAAGCGCAACTCCGGCGGGCAGTCGGGTGGGCGTGACTGCAAATTTGCGGAAGGCTTCCAGTCGATCTTTCCGCGCACGGTGGACAGTCTTTAATAGGTGCGGTGACGGATCACAGCCACGATATCGCCCATCTGGGCCATGTCGAGATGCTGACCGACCGCTTCGACGACAGCCTTGATTTCTTCACGCGCATCTACGGGCTGCACCTGTCCGGGCGGGACGATGTCAGCGCCTATCTGCGGGCCTGGGACGATTACGAACATTGCACGCTGAAGCTGACGCGGTCCGACACCACCGGGGTCGCGCATATCGGCTACCGCGCGGCGTCGCCCAGCGCTCTGGACAGACGGGTCGCCGCGATCAAGGCGTCGGACTTCATCAACCACGGTTGGGTGGACGGCGACGACAGCCACGGCCGCGCCTATCGGTTCGAGGACCCGTTCGGCCACCTGTTCGAGGTCTACTACGACACCCGCGGGTTCGCGGCGCAAGACGACACTCGCCGCCCCGCGCTGAAGAACACGGCATCCGCCTTTACCGGGGCCGCACCGCGCCGGATCGACCATGTGAACCTGCTGGCGGCCAACGTGACAGAGTTCAGGCGATTCATGGAAACCTGTCTTGGCAGCCGCGTCACCGAATACATCGCACTGGACAACGGGCGGATCGGCGGATGCTGGTTCACCGTCAACAACAAGACCTACGATCTGGCTTGCACCGAAGAACACGGGCCCGGCAAGGGTCGCCTGCACCACGTGACCTATGCCTCCGACCAGCGTGAGGATATCCTGCGCGCTGCCGACGTCTTCTTGCAGAACGGCGTGCATATCGAGACGGGACCGCACAAGCATGCGATCCAGGGGACGTTCTTTCTGTATGTCTGGGAGCCAGCTGGCAACCGGGTGGAACTGGCCAACGCCGGTGCCCGCCTGATGCTGGCCCCCGACTGGAAGCCGGTGAAATGGACCGAGGCTGACCGCCGCAAGGGCCAAGCCTGGGGTCTGAAGACCATCGACACGTTCCACACCCACGGCACGCCTCCGGCAAAGGATCACTGACATGGCGCAGGTCGTCCAGAACATTACCCGCGCGCAGGCCGACGTCATCGACGCGCTTGGTCGCGCCGGGGCCGCCACGGTGCACGAGGCGCAGGGCCGCATCGGTTGCCTCGCGTCCTACATGCGACCGATCTATGCGGGTGCGCAAATTGCCGGATCGGCAGTCACGATCTCTGCCGCACCCGGCGACAACTGGATGATCCACGTCGCGATCGAGCAGTTGAAAGAGGGCGACATCATGGTGCTGGCACCGACGTCGCCCTGCGACATGGGCTACTTCGGCGACCTGCTTGCCACGTCTGCGCAGGCGCGGGGCTGTCGGGGCCTCGTGATCGACGCGGGCGTGCGCGACGTGCGCGACCTGACGCAGATGGGCTTTCCGGTCTGGTCCAAGGCCGTCAGCGTGGCTGGCACGGTCAAGGAAACGATTGGCTCGGTGAACGTCCCCATCGTCTGCGCCGGACAACTGATCGAGACGGGCGACGTCATCGTCGCCGACGACGACGGCGTCGTCGTGGTGCGCCGTGCCGATGCGGCGGAGGTCAATGAGAAGTCGCAGGCGCGGCTGGCGCTGGAAGACACGAAACGCAAGCGGCTCGCGGCCGGTGAACTTGGCCTCGACATCTACGACATGCGCGCCCGGCTGGCCGAGAAGGGCCTGACGTATGTCTGACGGCATCCCCTGCCTGTGGATGCGCGGCGGCACATCGAAGGGGGCGGTCTTCCTTGCCTCCGACCTGCCTGCCGACACGGCGGCGCGCGACAGTCTGCTGTTGCGGATCATGGGATCGCCGGACCCCGCGCAGATCGACGGGATCGGCGGGGCTGACCCTTTGACGTCGAAGGTCGCAGTGCTGTGGCCCGCCAGCCGCGCCGACGCGGACGTCGACTACCTGTTCCTGCAGGTCTTCGTGGATCAGGCGCTGGTCAGCGATGCGCAGGGCTGCGGCAATATCCTGGCGGCGGTCGGCCCCGCCGCCATCGAACGCGGTCTGGTGGCGGTCGCGGGCCCGGAAACGCCGGTCCGCATCCACATGGTCAACACCGGAGAAGTCGCCACCGCGACGATCCAGACGCCCGGCGGTCGCGTCAGCTACACCGGCAGCGCCCGCATCGACGGGGTTCCCGGCACGCACGCCGCAGTGCCGCTGCTGTTCGACAGCCTTGCGGGGTCCATGTGTGGCGCGCTGCTGCCGACAGGCCATGCGGTCGACACCATCGACGGCATCGCCTGCACCCTGATCGACAACGGGATGCCTTGCGTTGTCATGGCGGCCGCCGACCTTGGCCTGACGGGGGCAGAGGATCGCGCGACGCTCGATGCCGATGTGGCGCTGAAGGCGAGGCTGGAAAGGATTCGTCTGCAGGCCGGGCCGCTGATGAACCTTGGCGACGTGACCGACAAGAGCGTGCCGAAGATGACGCTGGTCAGTGCAGTATCCGGTGCCACGATCTCGACCCGGTCGTTCATCCCGCACCGCTGCCATGCGACCATCGGCGTCTTTGCCGCCGTGACCGTGGCCACCGCCTGCACCCTGCCGGGATCGCCGGCGGCACAGTTGGCTACTCTGCCCGACGGCGACGTCTTCCGCATCGCGCATCCCACGGGGGCCGCAGAGGTCATCCTGCGCCGCGACCCGGACGGGCACGTCCGTCAGGCCGGCACCCTGCGCACTGCCCGCAAGCTGTTCGATGGGCTTGTCTTTCCGGGGCCGGCGTAATGGCCGGGACCGTCCGCAACACCGCGACCGACAGGCCCGCCGGGCCTGTCGCTTTCATCACCAAGGGAGGAAACATCATGATGAACCTGTTCAAGACTGCCTGCGCCGCGACGGCGCTTCTGGCTGCAGCCCCGGCCGTGGCCGAAACCCTGTCCATCGCGCACTTCGTACCGCCGCAGCACACCCTGACTTCGGCTGTCATCGACCCCTTCATCGCGGCGGCCGCGAGTGGCGGGTCCGGGCTGGAGGTCAATGTCTATCCGGGTGGAGAGCTGGGTGCCGGGCCGCTGGAACAGTATGTCAGGGCCGTGCAGGGCGTGGCCGATATCGTCTGGGGGCTACAGGGCTATACCTCGTCCCAATTCACCATGACGATGCTGTCGGAACTGCCGGGCGTGAAGGCGGCAGACCGCAACGGCTATGACATCCTGTGGGATGCCTATGACGCCGGCCTGCTGGAACAGGAGTTTCCGGCCACCGTGCCACTGGCCCTGTGGCTGTCGGAACCCAACATCTTCATCATGAAGGACCACGACGTCCGCACGCCCGACGACATCGCGGGGTTGAAGATTCGCGTGTCCGGGTCCGCCGCCGCCCGCGTGATCGAGGCGCTGGGGGCTACTCCGGTGCAGATGCCGGCGAACGAGATGTACAACGCGCTGCAAACGGGTCTGATCGACGGGATTGTGACCGGTGCCTCGGCCGTCGGCGATTTCAAGCTGGACGAGGTGGCGAACAGCTATACCACCGGACCGGCGCTGGGGCAGATCTCGTTCTACTTCGTGATGAACGCCGCGCGGTACGAGGGTCTGAGCGACGTCGAACGGGCCGCCATCGATACGATCAAGGGGCGTCCGCTGTCCAAATCGGCAGAGGACGGCTGGAACGCCGCCGCTGCCAGCGTGCTGGAAAGCGTGAAGGCCACCGGCGACAACACGGTAATCGAACTGACAACGGACGAGGCGGCCCCCTTCGACGCGATCACCGCACCGCTGGGTGAGGCGATTGCAGCCGAAGTCGGCGGCGAAGAGGTGCTGGCCACCATGCGCGGCCAATAGGAGATGCTGGACCGTCTGGACCGGTGGGCGGCGGGGCTGACCAGCCTCGCCGCCCTGATCGGCACATTGGGACTGATCGCCGAGGTCGTGGTGATCCTTGCCGACGTGGTGGGCCGCTATTTCGGCGCACCCCTGTCTGGGGCACAGGACGTGTCCACCATGGCCATGGTCATCCTCGTCTTCGGCGGCATGGCCCTGTGTGATCGGCAGGGCGGCCATATCGCCGTCGATCTGTTCGAAGGTGCCATGCCCGTTTGGATGCGCCACGCAGGCGACGTGATCTCAGCATTACTAGGTGCTGCAATCTTTGCGGGGATCGCCTGGACCATGTGGGAAAGCGCCCAGCTGTCGAAGATGCTGAACCTGGCCACAAACATCATCCAGCTGCCCAAGGTCTGGTTCCAGTATGCGGTCATCGTCTTTTCCCTGATCGCCGCCTTCGGCATGGGCCTGCGGGCCGTGACGCTGATGTTTGGCGGGATGCGCAGGCACCGGATCGAGGACGCGCTATGACCGATGTTTCCATCGGCCTGACCGGAATCGCGATCCTGCTGGCTTTGCTTGCGCTGCGTGTCCCTGTCGCCTTTGCGATGTTCGCCGTGGGCTTTGGCGGCATCGTGCTGTTGCGCGGGTGGGACGCGGCGACAAGCCTGTTGGCCTCCGAAAGCTTTACCCTCGCTTCGTCGTCGGAACTGATCGTCGTGCCGCTGTTCATCCTGATGGGCAACGTCGCAACCGAAACGGGCATGAGCCGCAGGCTGTATGACGCGGCCTATGCCCTGATCGGGTCCGTGCGGGGCGGTCTGGCATCCGCGACCGTGATCGGCTGCGGCGGCTTTGCGGCACTGTCCGGATCGTCGGTCGCATCCGCGCTGACGATGGGCAAGGTGTCCTTGGGCGAGATGGAGCGGTTCGACTACGATCCGCGACTGGCTGCCGGGTCGGTCGCCGCGGGCGGCACCCTGGGCATCCTGATCCCCCCGTCCACCGGGTTCGTGATATACGCCATTCTGGCGCAGGAAAGCATTGGCCGCCTTTTCCTGGCGGGTGTCCTGCCCGGCTTGCTGCTGTTGGGGATGTTCGTCCTGACCATCAGCATCCTGTGCTGGTTCAACCCGAAACTCGCCCCGATGGGACCGCGCACGACGGTCCGCGAAAAGATCACCGGCATCACCGGCGCAGCCCCCATCGGCGTCGTCATCGTCCTGACCATCGGCGGCATCTATGGCGGCCTGTTCTCTCCGGTCGAGGCGGCGGCAGTCGGTGCGGGCCTCGTCATCATCTGGGGCTTCCTGACCGGGTCGTTGGGCCTGGCGTCGCTGTGGCTGGCCTGCAAGGATTCAGTGGTGACGACCGCGACGGTCATGCTGATCCTGATCGCGGCCCACCTCGTCAATCCGTTTCTGGCCCTGTCCCATATCCCGCAGGCGGTCGGCGAATTTCTGGCCGCATTGGACATCCCGGCGCTTGGCGTTCTCGGCCTGATCCTGCTGTGCTACATGGTGCTGGGCTGCTTTCTTGAGGGGTTCGCCATGCTGGTGCTGACCATGCCGATCTTCTTTCCGGTCATCACGGCGCTGGGAATCGACCCGATCTGGTTCGGCGTGCTGGTCGTCCTGACGCTGGAGATGGGGTTGATCTCGCCCCCTGTCGGCGTGAACGTCTTCATCGTGAAATCGGTCGCACCGAACGTGCCGCTGGGGCAGATATTCCTTGGCGTCATCCCGTTCTGGATCGCGATGTTCGTGACCCTGCTGATCCTGATCGCCTTCCCGGAGATCTCTCTCTACCTGCCCAGCACAATGATCACCGGCGGTTGACTGGCCTGCGGAGGGGTCTAGGTCTAACACGCAATCCAGCCCGTCAGGAGCGTCGATGTTCGATCACGTCAAGTTCGGTGTCACCGATTACGAGGCCAGCAAGGCCTTCTATCTGCGCGCCCTCGCCCCCTTGGGCATCCGGGCCGGGCACGAAGGGCCACCCTCCTCGGGGATCGAACTGCTGACCGAGGCAGAGGCGTCGCTGTGTCTGTTCCAGACGGACCAAACCCCGGCGCACCTTCATATCGCCTTCACGGCGCAGTCCCGTCAGCAGGTGGACGAATTCCATGCCTGTGCCTTGGCAGCCGGCGGCACCGACAACGGTGCACCCGGCATCCGGCCCCAATACAGTGACACCTATTACGCGGCCTTCATCCGCGACCCGGACGGCCACAACATCGAGATGGTCTGCCACGCGGCCGAATGACGACGGATCAGGCCGGTGTCATGGGGTCGATGCGGTGGGCCTGAAAACCGTCGGCCAAGCGGATCAACCGAATGTCCGACACGACGCCCCCCTTCGCAAAGGGATCGCCCTGCGCAAAAGCCATGGCGTTCGCCTCGCTCTCGGACTGCAGGATGCCGAAGTTGCCCAGCGCCGTCATGTCGGGATGCAAGGTGGCGCTGCCCACCAGCACACGCGCCAGACCGTCGCCACCCGTGGCGACCCAGGCGCGATGATCCGGCCGCAGGGCGTCGCGTGTCGCGTCCATGTCGGGATGGTGGGTGCATTGCATCAGAAAGAACATCACCCGCCCTCGTTTTCCAGCACGACCATGCCGGTGCCGGTCATGGATGCGGGCGAATAGTAGTGCGAGTGGACAGTGCGCACGGTGTCATTCATCGCCGCGCGCATCACGAGCCACATGATCAGTTCGGCCCCCTCCGATCCGAAGGTTTCGACGAAATCCTCGCGGGTCATGTCGCGGTATTTCTGTGGGTTGGGGCCGATGTCGGCCAGCCAGGCCTGATCTGCGGCCGCGTTGATGAACCCGGCACGACTGCCCTGCAACTGGTGCGACAGCCCGCCGGTGCCCAGGATCGCGACGGTTTCGTCAGTGTCCCAGCTTTCGATCGCGCGACGCAGAGTCTGGCCCAATTGCCACATTCGCTGCGGGGTCGGGATCGGATACTGGATCGTGTTCACAAGGATCGGCACAATCTTCGTGGGCCAGGCCTCTGGCCTGCCAAAGAACAGCTCCATCGGAACCTGTAGTCCGTGATCCACGTCAAGTTCCATGCAGACCAGCGGATCGAAATGGTCGGCGACCATCGTATCGACCAGATGCCACGAGAAATCCTGCGCGCCGATGAAATCGGGCACCGGGCGTGGCCCCCAGCCTTCGTCGGTGGGGCGATAGCGGTCGGCCACGCCGACGGCCAGCGTCGGAATCTTGTCGAGGAAGAACGCATTGCCGTGGTCGTTGAAGATCACGACGGCAATGTCGGGCTTGTGGTCCGCCACCCATTGTTTCGCCGGAATATAGCCGTCGAACAGCGGCTTCCAGTCGGGCGTGTCCGCCAACCCCTTGTCGATGGCCGCCGCGATGGACGGAACGTGACTGGTGCCAAGGCCGCCGATGATCCTAGCCATTCTTCTTTTTCCCCAATCGGTTATTCAGAAATTCGTCGTGGTCCATACCCGCCTGCGCCGCGCCGATCTGCGTGATGGGCGTCGGGTCGACGGCGGAAATCTTGAGGATATAGAACAGGTTGCCGCCAAGTCGCATCATCTCGTTCCAGTCGCGCGACATCACTGCCTGCTTCTGGTCGGGCGAAAGTCCGTAGCGGTCGATGTAGGCGGATTCGTCCGCCTTGAAGGCGGCGCGGTTGTCCGGCTGCGACAGACCGTTGGCCATCTTGTTGATCGCATAGCCGGATGTGGACCGGGCGCGATCGAACAACGGCGTCTGCGGAATGACGTCGCCTTCGGCGCGGGACTTGATAAAGGTCATAAGGAGGTATCCTCTTGCAGGAACGGGACAAGGGCCGCGGCGGTCTCAGTCGGGCGTTCGACAGGGGCAAAGTGGCCCGCATCCTCGATCACGACAAGCCGCGCGTCGGGCAGAAGGGCGAGCATGTCTTCGTGCTGGGACACGGGGCTCCAACTGTCCTGACGCCCGACCATCAGCAGGACAGGGCAGGCGATCTCGCGCAGATAGGCGGCGGCGTCGGGACGGTTCACCAGCGCCTTGATCTGACGGGCATGAATGTCGGGCGTCTGGCGCAGCACCATCGCGGTCAGTGCATCCATCAGGTCGGCGTCACCGTGGCGGTCCGGGTGGACCATGCCGGGCAGCCAGCGGTCGCAGAGGGCCTGCATCCCGTTGGCATGGGCGAAGGCCACGATCTCTTCGCGCTTTTCACGCTCACCATCCTTCAAGGGGTGGATGCCAGTATCGAGAAGCGCCAACCGGTCGATCCGGTTCGGGGCCATGCGCGCCATCTCGAGCGCCACACGGGCCCCCATCGAATGACCGGCGACGCGCAGACGGCCCTCGGCCAGGGCAAGGCAATCCCGCGCCATATCCGTGATGTCGCTTTGCGAGGTCAGGTCGGCAACGACGACATCAGGACCAAGCTGGTCCAGAACGGGTGCCCAGACGGTGCGGTCGCAGATCAGACCGGGGATCAGGACGATGGTGTGATCGGTCACGCGCAGCCTCTTTCGTGTTGAAAGGACCTGCATCCGATGCCGGTCGCCGCTGCCTTGGGCGTGTTCTTCATGAGGCGATCCAATCTTGTCATGTCATGCGGCCACCTATGCCGTGCGGTCAGACCGCGAGAAGGTCGAACCGGGCTGCCACCAGCGCGGTTCTGTCGACGGGTCCGCCCGCCAGACGCTTACGCGCCTGCATGTGCGTCCTGGCGTCGTTGACCGTCTCGACCGCCGACAGCCTGTCGCCGGCAAAGCGCCAGACAGCGCCGTCGTCGCCGGTCAAAGCCTCGTCCTGCGGCGTGGCCAGTCCCGCAATCTGCAATTTGGCATCTGCCTGGTCCGACCAGAACCACGGCACGGCGGCATAGGGATCGTCCGACTTGCCCATCAGACGGCGTGAGATCAGGCGCGCATGGTCCGTCGCCGCCTGCACACTTTCCAGCCGCACAGGGCGTCCGGTGGTGGGATCGGGAAAGACCGCGCAATCGCCCAGCGCGGATATCGCGGGATCTTCGGTCAGCAGCCGGTCATCGACCACGATGCCGTTGTCGACGCGCAATCCTGCGTCCTGTGCCAGCACCGTGTTCGGCACGACGCCGGCCGCCAGAAGGGTCACGTCCGCGGCAATGGCGGTCCCGTCCATCAGCATGATGCCAGTGTCCGTCACCTGCGTCACCGCGGATTCCAGATGAACCGTCGTTCCCACATCGCGGTGCAGAGTCAGAAACCGGTCCGACATCTCGGGCGACACGACGCGCGACATCAGGCGGGGCGCGGCCTCGGCCACTGTAACGACGTGGCCCAGACCGGCCGCGACGGCCGCGAATTCCAACCCGATGAAGCCGCCGCCGATCACCGCGCAGCGGCGGGGGCTGTCCAGGACCCGGCGCAGCCGCAGCGCATCCTCAAGCGTGCGCAGGTCCAGCGCGCGGTCAAGGCCGGGAATGGTCGGCCGCAAATTGCGGGTGCCCGTGGCCAGGATCAGGTGATCGTAGGCAAAGCTGCGGTCGCCTGCGTGGACCGCCTTGCCCACCCTGTCGATGCGGTCCACCCAGACACCGCTGACGAGCGTGATGTCCGACTTGGCAAAGAACGTGTCCGGCCGCAGCCGCAGCGCGTCGGCATCGCCGGTCTTGAGATAGGCCTTGGACAGCGGCGGGCGCTGGTAAGGCAAACCGGCCTCACCGCCGATCAGCGTGATGGAGCCTGCAAAACCGTCCTGCCGCAGCGACATGGCAGCCTGAAGCCCACCTTGCCCTGCGCCGACGATGACGATGCGGTCCACCGGAGTCAGACCTGATCGGTCGGCAAATGCACGACCAGACCGTCAAGATCCTCGGTCAGCTTGATCTGACAGGACAGGCGAGAGGTCGGCTTCACGTCGTCGGCAGCACATTCCAGCATGTCGTCCTCGCCCGCGCGACGATCGCCGGTCCGGTCGGTCCAGGCATCGTCGACGTAGCAATGGCAGGTCGCGCACATCATCGCACCGCCGCATTCACCGACGATCCCGTCGACGTCGTTGTCGAGCGCGGTCTGCATGACGCTGGCTCCATCGGTGGCATCGACCGTGGTTTCCGTGCCGTTTGCGGCGATGTAGGTCACCTTGACCATGTCATGTCCTTTCAGGATCAGTTCAGCGTGACGGGCATGTTGATCGGCCCGCGAAATCCGAAGCCACGCCATTTCACGGCCGAGGGGTCAGGCAGGGTCATGTCGGGGAACCGTTCGAACAGGGCGGGCAGCATGATCTCGCCCACCGTGCGGCGGGCGATATGGGCCCCGGCGCAATGGTGCGGGCCGCTGCCAAAGGCCTGATGCGGGTTCTTGTCGCGAAAGACGATATAGTCCTCGCCATTCTCGAACAGATCCTCGTCGCGGTTGGATGATGCCTGGATGGTCATCACCGTGTCGCCCTTGGGAATGTCGAAACCACCGATCTCGGTATCTTCCAGCACCAGCCGGCTGGACGCCTGGATGGGTGCGACCCAACGCACACCCTCTTCGAACGCTTGCCCCCAGGCCTGTTGCCGCCTGACTTCTTCAAGCTGGTCGGGATTGGTCAGGAGGCCATAAACGATAGTGGCCATCGCATCGCGAGGCTCGTTGATGCCGCCGCCAATGGCGATCTTGATGTTGGCGTAGATCTGGCTTTGCGGGATCGGGTCGTCGGCATTGACCATCAGCGAAAAGGCCGAGGCGTTCGGGTTCGCCTTGTGATAGTCCACAAGGCTGTCGAAATGGGCGTTCATCTCGTCATTGGCGCGGTCGGTGACGGCAAAGGGTTCAGGTCGCCAGGCAAAGTTGCCGGCCCCGTCGATCAACTGCTGCGACCAGCGCATCATCTGTTCGTCGGTCGCACCGTCCAGACCAAGGATGTGCGTCAGGATCGCCGCAGAAACCGGTCCGCAGATTTCTTTGTAAAGGTCGACCGTTTCGCCCTTCTTCAGACGCGACAGGTAGGTGTCGGTGATGTCGCGGTAGATCTGCGCCCAGTTTTGCTTGATGACCTTGGGCGTGTAGGCCAACTGCATCGCCATGCGCTCGCGCCGGTGGTCGTCGCCGTCCTTGCGCATCAGCGTATGGGCGCGAAAGGCGGGTTGCATGGGGGTATTGGGATCGTTGGAACTGAAAAGCTCTGGATTGTCCTTGACCAGCTTCGTATGCGCCGCCTTGGTCAGAAAGGTCCGCTTGACCCCTTCGACCCGCACGACGGGCGTTTCGGCCCGCATCCGGCGATAGATCGGATAGGGGTCCAGCGTCAGCTGATCCATGCCCACGTCGGTGTCGACCGGTGCCAAAGGCATCTGCTGTCCTCCTCCCAAAGGTATCGCTTCAAGCTAGCGGGCGGCGCTTCATCTGAAAAGGTCATCCAATGGATGATTGCCATCTGGTTTTCAGATCGTAGACTGAGGCATGACCCAGAGTGATCTGCTGTCCCTCGACCTGCGCACCTTCCATCTGCTTGCGGCTGTGGCCCGTGCGGAATCCTTCACGCGGGCGGCAGAGGTGCTGGGCGTCAGCCAGTCCGTCGTCAGCTACAACGTGGACAAGTTGCGACAGGTCTTCGACGATCCGCTGTTCGTGCGCATCGCGGGTCGGACCCGGCCCACGGACCGGTGCCGGGCAATCATCGCCTTCGCCGACACGACCATCGCAGAGGCGCGCCGCCTGCGGGCCTCTGGAAGGTTCGACCCTTTGACGGCGACGGATCGGGTTGTCATCGCCTGCAACTACTATGAACGGATGCTGATCGTGCCGCGTGTGGCCGCGGCGCTGACCCGCGCGGCACCCGGTATGGAGGTCGAGATCGTCGATGCCTCTGGCACAGGTCACGAGAAGCTGCTGAACCGGGAGGCCGACCTGCTGATCGGCCCGTTCCAGCGCGACGACGCGGCGTTCTACGCGCGCACGCTGACGACGGATAGCTATGCCTGCCTGATGGACCCGGATCACCCGGACGCGGATGCCGCGCTGACGCTGGCGCGATACCTGTCGCTTGACCATATCCTCGTGACCTACGGCGGACGCTGGCGGTCCAATTACCTGTCGGAACTGGACCGCCTTGGTCATGCGCTGCGTCCGGCGATCCGCATTCCCAGTCCCGCAGGGATCGAAGAATTGGTCCGCGGGTCGTGTCTGGTGGCGACCCTTCCGGCAGCCCTGGCCGCCAAGGTCGGTCTCGGTCTGCGCGTGATCCCCTGCCCCGTTGCGGTGACGCTGCCCGTGCAACTTGTGTGGACCGCCGAAAAGCACGACTCCGCCATGCTGAAATGGGTGCGCGATCTGATTGTGGACAGTTTTCAACGCCCCACGACTGGTGCGGCCTGACCACAACGCGACGATGGGGCGGCCACAGCGCATCTGGACCTGCCACCATTCGCGTCCGACAGTCCGCGCAACATCGGGAGAAGCCGCAATGACCAACAGCCGCGATCAGCAACGCCGCACGCTTGCCCTGCTTGACGCGACACCGGCATGGCACCGGCTGTGTGCCGTCCGGGACGACCTTGACGATACTGTCGCGGCAGCCATCCTGGATTCGGCTGGGCGCTTTTCGGACGATGTGATTGGGCCGCTGAACATCGCGGCGGACCGCGTTGGCTGCACCGTCGCAGGCGGTCGCGTGCGTGTGCCTGAGGGCTATCACGCCGCCTGGCGCGGTTATGCCGACGGCGGCTGGATCGGGATTGACCTGCCGGAGGACAGGGGCGGCAGCGGCCTGCCGGTCGTGTTGCAGGCGGCGGCGGCGCAGATCTTCGACCGGGGCGGCATCGCGTTCAACATGGCCACCGGAGCCAGCCGGTCCGGTGCCGTCTTGTTGGCCGAGCATGCGCCCGACGACATTGCCGCAGACTGGGTCCCTGCCCTGATCTCCGGTGCGCGCACCGCGACGATCTGCATTTCGGAACCCGGTGCCGGGTCGGATGTCGGACGCATCCGCACGGTGGCCGCGCTGACGGACGGGGGCTGGCGGGTTACGGGGGACAAGATCTGGATTTCGTTCGGCGACCACGACCTGACCCCGATGATCGGCCACTGCCTGCTGGCGCGGACCTCCGACGCGCCCGGCACGCGCGGGCTCAGCCTGTTCCTCGTGCCGTCCGCTCAGCCCGACGGCCACTCCAACGGCGTCTCGCTTTTGCGGATCGAAGACAAGATGGGGCTGCACGGGTCGCCCACCTGCGCGCTGCATTTCGACCGCGCCGAGGCCACGCTGATCGGTAAGACGGGGCACGGGCTGTCGCAACTTTTCACGATGATCGAACTGATGCGCCTTCAGACCGGGTGTCAGGGATTGGGCATCGCCAGCCTGTCCTGCGACGTGGCGATCGCCTTTGCGCAGGACCGGGTGCAGGGCGGCCCATCCGATGCGGCCCCGGTGCCGATTGCAAGCCACCCGGACGTGCAGCGGCAACTGCGATGGATGCGCGGGCAGACAGAGATCCTGCGGGCCGCCGTGCTGGAGCTGGCCACGCAGATGGATCTGGCACGGTCGGGCGATGTGACGGCTGCGGCCTATACCGCCTGGCTGCTGCCGCTGATCAAGACCTTCGGCGCCGAGACTGCCAGCGCCGTCGCCAATGCAGGCCTTCAGGTGCTGGGCGGGGCGGGCTACACCGCCGACTGGCCGTTGGAGCAGGCGGTTCGCGACGCCCGCGTTTTGGCGATCTACGAAGGCACCACGGGGATGCAGGCCATCGACTTTCTTGACCGCCGCCTGATCCGGGATCGGGGTGGTCTCGATGCTTTCATGGCGCAATCCGGCGATATCACTGGTGCAGGTGCGACAGTTCTGGCCCATTTTGCCGCACTAGCCGAAACATTGCGCGCTTGTCCGGATGCGACCCGTCGCCTCTGGGCGGCGGACGCCTGGCTGCGGGCAGGATGGCTGGCCCTGACTGTTGTTCTCGCGCCGCGCGTGGCTATCAGCGACCCGGACGCAGCCCATGCAGCATTGGCGCAGATCGTGGAAAGGTTCGCTGTCCACGATGCGGCAGTGCGGGACGCCTTGCGATAGCGCAAGCCACCGAACAGCCCCGCACCCCTATCTCGGTTGCAGCCCGGTCGCACTGGTGCCAGCGACCTTCACGCCTGGGTGTCCCCATCCCCGCGGATTGCGGCATCTGTGAACAGGCGGTCGACGGTGGCCTCGCGATGACGCAGGACGGCGCGCTGATTGACCGACCCCTTGTCCGTGATTTCACCCTTGTCGAAAGACAGCGGGGTATCCAGCACAAGCGCCCGCATGATCCGGTTGGCCGATCCGGTGGACCGTCCGGCATGGGCCTGCAACAGGCTTTGCAGGCGGGCGATCAGGGTCGGATGATTGAAAAGGGTCGCATCGTCCATTTCAGTGCCGCCATCGACCAGTGCTTCGACGGCGGGGCGGTAGGGGACCAGAAGCGCGCCCAGGTCGGCGCGCCCCTCGCCCGCGATCACAGCATCCCGCACCAGACCGCCCAGCGCATCGACCAACGCGGCCCGCAGCGCGCCGACCGCGACCCAGGTGCCGGTCCGCAGCTTGAAGTTCTCGGCGGTGCGCCCGTCGAAGACGAAGCCACGCGCAGCGTCACCCGGCACAGCAAAGCGCATGGCGTCGCCCATGCGATAAAAGCCTTCCTCATCGAAGGCCTCGGCGCTTCTGACCGGGTCACGCCAGTAGCCGGGCGTCACGTTGGGGCCTTTGAACCGCGCCTCTAGCTTGTCGCCGTCGGGCACGAGTTTCATCGTGACGCCTTGGGCCGGAATGCCGCAGTTGCCCGGCCCGTCCTGTGGATCGGTGCAGAAGATCGCGAAGGGGGCGGTTTCCGTGGACCCGAGCCCGGTGGACAGCAGCACGCGCCGCCCGATGGCCGCGACGGACAACGCCTCGAGCCGGGCCCAGGTATCCGCGGCCATGCCGGCACCGGCATAGAGGATCATCTTGACGTCGCGAAAGAACGCATCGCGCAGGGCCATGTCGCGCTCCATCTCGGTCACAAGGCGTTCGTATCCGGCAGGCACGTTGAAATACCAGGTGGGCGACACTTCGCGCAGATTGCGGATGGTTTCCTTCATCCCCTCTTGCGTCGGCTTGCCGGCGTCGATGTAGAAGGTGCCACCGTTGTAAAGCGCCATGTTGAACACCTTGGAACCGGACGCGACGTGGTTCCAGGGGGCCCAATCCACGAAGACGGGCGGTTCGTCGCGCATGAAGGCGTAGCAATCCAGCACCATCTGCTGGTTGGAACACAACATCCGCTGGGTCTGGATGACCGCCTTGGGCGATCCGGTCGTGCCGGAGGTAAACATGAACTTGGCGACGGTATCCGGGCCAGTCGCCTGCCGCGCGGCCTCTGCCCGGTCGGACGCGGGTGTGGCAATGACATCGGCCCATGACAGAACCGCGCGGTCCGGCAGCGATCCGGTCACGGCGATGACGGGAATGTCGGGTGCGAAAACGGCTGTGATCGCGTGGGCGAACAGGTCCGCGTCGCGCACAAGGACGGCACCCGGCGTGATCTGCGCGGCGATGGACCGCAGCTTTTCGTAGTCGGTGCTGACAAGGGAGTAGGCGGGGGCGACGGCAGCCGATGGCACGCCGACATATTGGGCCGAGAGTGCCGCGATCGCATGGTCCAGGCCGTTGCCCGACAGGATCAGCAAAGGCTTGTCCACGGTTAGGCCGTGATCCAGAAAAGCAGTGCCGACTCGCGGCATCAAGTCGCCAAGCTGTCGAAACGTGACCTTGATCCAGTCGCCGTCGGGTCCGCGTTCGGCCATCCACGGATGGTCCGGCCGCACGTCGGCCCAGTGCAGGATGCGGTCCGACAGGCGGTCCGGATAAGGCCCCAGCGGGTCTTCGCGCCAGACGAGCAACGTGCCGTCGGGACGGGTCCGGGTTGCGACGACCGGATGCCACAGGGCCACGTCGCGCATCGGGGTCGTCTTGACTTCGGTCATCGTGTCTTCCTCCACCTTGCGCCAGTATTGGATACAAAAAAATCGTTTCCAAGGAAAACTTTTACGCATATACGATTCCGCAACAGAAGGGGACGATGCGACGTGGACGACAGCACCTTGAATGAACAGGTCACCTACGAATTGCGCGGCGATATCGCCCTTGTCGGGCTGAACCGACCGGAAAAGCGCAACGCGATCAGCGACCGTTTCGTGCGAGCGATCGAAGTGAACGTCAGGCGGGCCCGCGCCGAGGCGAAGGCCGCGGTCCTGTTCGGTCACGGGACACATTTTTGCGCCGGCCTCGACCTTGCGGAACACGTCAAGAAGACCCCGATGCAGGGCGTCGAAGGCAGCCGAGCCTGGCACGACGTGTTCGCCCAGATCGAATTCGGGCCGATCCCCTGGATTGCGGCCTTGCACGGCGCGGTCGTGGGCGGCGGGCTTGAACTTGCGGCGTCCACCCATGTGCGCGTTGCGGACGACTCGACCTTCTTTGCCCTGCCGGAAGGTCAGCGGGGCATCTTCGTCGGCGGCGGCGGATCGGTGCGGATTGCGCGACTGACCGGCGTGGCGCGGATGACCGACATGATGCTGACCGGTCGTTCCGTCGATGCCCGGACGGGCGAGCGCTGGAACATCGTGCAATACGTCGTGCCCAAGGGCGAAGCGCTGGATCACGCGATCAGTCTGGCGGAACGCGCAGCGTCGAATTCGACATTCTCCAATTACGCGATCATCAACGCCCTGCCCCGGATCAACGAAATGGCACCAGCCGACGGGCTGTTCGTGGAAAGCTTCATCTCGTCGTTTTCGGCCACCACGCCCGAGGCAGAAGCGCGATTGAACGATTTCCTGCAACGTGGTGCGGGCAAGGTGAAGGCCCCGAATTCATGACGGGAATCGAGGCCATCGATCCGGTTCAGGCCGACGACCAGCACGTCACTGTCGGCGCATTGCAGCATTCTCTCGGTTTCCTGATGCGGATCGCCCAACTGCGCGTCTACGACAAGTTCTATGCGCGCTTCGCCGACAGTGACCTGCGGCCCGGCGAATTTTCGATCCTCTGGGTGATCCATCTGAACCCGGGTATCCGACAGGGTCGCCTGGCCCAGACCCTGAACATCAAGCCCGCCCATATGACCAAGACGATCCGCCGGCTCGAGGACAGCGCGATGGTTGCCCGCCACGTCCCTGACGCCGACCGCCGATCTGTTCACCTGCGTCTGACAACTGTCGGCGAGGACTTCGTCGCCGCGAACGAGGCGCATTTCTTTGGCGTCAACGCCTATCACGACAGCGATCTGACGCCGGACGAGTCGCGCCAACTGGCCGGGTTGCTGATGAAATACTGCGGCTTTGCGCCGAAGGAGACGACATGAACCTCGACCGGATCAAGGCCATCGACATCCACGTCCATGCCGAAGAACCCTGCTGCGGTACCCGCGACGACGGCTACACCGAATTCCAGCAGGGCATGGCAAAGTATTTCAAGAACCCCGCCGGGGTCGACGGGATGCTGCCCTCGGTGCAGGACACGGCAGATTATTACCGCGAACGCGACATCGCCTGCGTGATCTTCCCCGTGGACGCCGAGAGGGAGACGGGTTTCCGCCGCTACTCCAACGAGGAAGTCGCCCGAATCGCTGCCGAAAACAGCGACATCATGATCCCTTTCGCGTCCATCGACCCGGCCAAGGGTCGCGCCGGTGCACGCGAGGCGCGGCGACTGGTGCGCGAATTCGGCGTGAAGGGGTTCAAGTTCCATCCCACGATGCAGGGCTTCTACCCCAACGACCGCAGCGCCTATCCCCTGATCGAAGCCATCGCCGACGAGGGCGCGATCACACTGTTCCACACAGGCCAGACAGGCGTGGGATCGGGGATGCGTGGCGGCATGGGAATGCGCCTGAAGTATTCAAACCCCATGCATCTGGACGATCTGGCCGTCGATTTCCCCGACATGCCGATCATCGCGGCCCACCCCAGTTTTCCGTGGCAGGAAGAAGCGCTAGCCGTGGCGCAGCACAAGCCGAACGTCTACATCGACCTCTCCGGCTGGTCGCCGAAGTACTTCCCGCCGATCCTCGTGCAATATTGCAACTCGATCCTGCAGGACAAGATGCTCTTCGGGTCAGACTGGCCCGCGATCACCCCGGACCGCTGGCTGGCGGATTTCGAAAAGCTTGAAATGAAGCCGCACGTCATCCCCAAAATTCTCAAAGACAATGCGAGACGGCTTTTGAAACTATAAGACCTTGAGGGAGGAACGAACATGAGACGACACGTCAATCTGATGGTTGCGGCGACCGTGACGATGCTGGCCGGAGGAGCGGCCATCGCACAGGACCTGCGGGTCGCCCCGGCGGCGCCGCCCGTGCATCCGGCCTATTACATGTACGAAAGATTCGCGGAATTCCTGACCGAGGAATCGGGCGGCACGATGACCGCGACCATCATCGGGCCCGAAGTCGTGGCGCTGCCGCAGGTGAAGGATGCCCTGCAATCGGGGCTCGCGAACATCGGCAACGCCTTGCCGCTGTATTTCGCCGCTGACTTTCCCGAAACCGGCGTTGCGGGCGATCTTGCGCTGCTGGGCCGCAATTCCTACGCGATGGGCCTCGCGATGACCGACTTCGGCGTCAACTGTGCCCCCTGCCAGGCAGAGTTCAAGCAATTCGGCAGCGTGTTCCTTGGGGCCGGATCGTCGGATGTCTACGTCCTGCTGACCACGACACCCGTCCGCACGGCGGAAGACCTGCAAGGCCTGCGCCTGCGATCTGGCGGCGCGCCCTACTCGCGCTGGGCCGAACATTTCGGTGCGACGCCCGTTAATATTGCCGTAGGCGACACCTTCGAGGCGATGAGCCAAGGCACCATCGACGGATCGATGGGGTCCATCGTGGACATGCTGTCGTACCGTCTGGTCGACGTAGCGAAATACGTGACACTCGTCCCGTTGGGCACCTATCACGTCACGTCGAACTTCACCGTGGCGGCAGAGACCTGGAACGCCATGTCGGTCGAGGATCGCACCGTCCTGGTCGCCGCGGCCAATCGTGGAGACACCCAGTTGACCGACCGCTGGGCGATCCAGTTGCCGCAGGAAGCCAACGATGCGGTCGCGGCCAGCAGCATCGAGGTCATCACCCCGGATGAGGCGTTCCTGAAGGCGTCCGACGACTTTGCCGCCGCCGACGTGGCAGAGCGCGAGGCCGCCAACCCGCTGGCAAAGCAATTCGCCGACACGGTCGAGAAGTGGACCGCCATCGTGGACGAAGTGGGTGACGATCCCGTGGCGCTGGCCGCGCGTGCGCAGGACGAAATCTGGTCCAAGGTCGATCTGACCACCTACGGCAACTGATCCCGCACATCATTGCCCGGCCTCTTGTGGGGGCCGGGTATCTGCATCCTGTCAGGCGGCACCATGAAATTCCTGCTTACCCTGTCCAGCAGGCTCAATACCTTGCTGGCGCTTATCGGTGCAGCAGCCGTCGTCGCGATGATGGCGCACATCTGTCTCGACGTGGCGCTGCGGAACCTGTTTCGCCATTCCATGAACTCCGCCCCAGAGATCGTGGCCCGGTACTACATGGTCGGCATCGCCTTTTTGCCGCTGGCCTGGCTGGAGCAGCGACGCGACATGATTCAGGTCGAACTTCTGGATTTCGCCATGTCCGACCGCATTCGCCGCTGGTCCGATGTCACCGTCATGCTGATCGCGGCGCTAGTCTACCTGATGCTAGCGCGCGCGACATGGCCCAAGGCGTTCAGCGAGATGCGCACCGGGGCCTTCGTGGACCTGGTAAACATGCAGATGCCGGTCTGGCATTCGTATTTCCTGCCGCCGCTGGGATTCAGCATCGCCGTCGTGGCCTGCCTGCTGACCGCGCTGGTGATTGCAAGACCGCGCTTGGCGGACCTGGACGGATACCACAATGAGCGTTGAAGTCGGGTTCTACGGCATCGCCATCCTCGGCCTGCTGCTTTTGTTGCGCCTGCCGGTGGCGCTGGCGCTGATCCTGGTGTCCTTCGGCGGGATCGTGGCACTGATCGGAGTGAAGCCCGCCTTCGGCATCCTCCAGAACACGCCCTATTCCTTCGTCGCGAGCTGGACGATGAGCGCGGTGCCCATGTTCCTGCTGATGGGTTTCATCGCCTTTCACACCGGACTGACCGGCGGCCTGTTCGACGCGGCCAAGATTCTGCTGGCGCGCCTGCCCGGCGGCCTTGCCATATCGTCGATTTTTGCCTGCTCTGCCTTCGCCGCCGTATCCGGGTCGTCGCTGGCGACCGCCGCTGCGATGGGCCGCATCGCAATCCCCGAGATGGTGGCGGCGGGCTATCGGCCGTCCATTGCCGCCGGCAGCATCGCTGCAGGCGGCACGATCGGTGCCTTGATTCCGCCGTCCATCCTGATGATCATTTACGGCATCATCGCCGAAACGTCGGTGACGCAGGTCTTTGTCGGTGGCATCACCATCGGATTGATGACGGCGTTTTCTTACTGCGCTGTCGTGCTGCTGATCTGCTGGCTGCGACCCGACATCATACCTCCGGGCGGGGCAACGGCTCCAGCCGACGGACTGCAGGTCCTGCTGAAAGTTCTGCCTGTCGGCTGCCTTGTCCTGCTGGTCTTTGGCGGGCTGTTTTCAGGCGTCTTCACCGCGACAGAGGCGGGGGCCGTCGGCGCAATGGGCACGATTCTGATCGCATTGGTCACAGGTCGCATGACTCGCGAAGCCTTTCGCAGTTCCGTGCTGGAGACCGTCACCACGACGGGATCGCTCCTGATCATCGGGATCGGAGCGACGATGTTCACCCGCTTCCTCGGGCTTTCAGGCTTGTCGGGCTTCATCGCCTCCACCGTGTCGGACGCCAATCTGTCCTATCTTTGGCTGATGCTGGTCATCGTCGGCATCTACCTCGTCCTCGGCACGTTCATGGAACCCTTCGGTGCGATGCTCGTCACCCTGCCGGTCTTTCTTCCCGTGCTGGAAGCGCAGGGTGTGTCGCTGGTCTGGTTCGGCGTCCTGGTCGTCAAACTGCTGGAGATCGGGATGATCACCCCGCCGGTCGGCATGAACGTCTTCGTGATCAAGAACGTGGCCGACAAATACGTGACCGTGGCACAGGTCTTTCGCGGCGTTCTTCCGTTCGTCCTGGCGGATCTCATCGTCGTTGCGATCGCGATCGCCTTTCCGACCGTGATCCTGTTTCTGCCGAGCTTGATGAATTGACGGCTTTGAAGAATTGTCTGATGGCTGGCGATTGCGGCCCGATCATTGAGCGAATGGACGTCGTCCTTGTTCACGAAAGACCAGCGACATCCGCCTCACAAAATTATTTACAAAAGTATTAAAGTAATACTTAATCGCCGGACATCATGTTTTGGGAGGAACACCATGTCTATCAAGTCAACTCTGCTGGCCAGCGCCGTTATCCTGTCGCCGCTTGGCGCATCGGCGCAGGACCTGACCATCGGCTTTTCGCAGATCGGGTCGGAATCCGGCTGGCGCGCGGCCGAAACCACAGTGACCAAGCAGGAAGCTGAAGCACGCGGCATCGACCTGAAGTTCGCGGATGCGCAACAGAAGCAGGAAAACCAGATCTCGGCGCTGCGGTCCTTCATCGCGCAGGGCGTCGATGCAATCCTGATCGCACCCGTTGTGGCCACCGGCTGGGACGGCGTTCTGGAAGAGGCGCAGGACGCCGAAATCCCCGTCATCCTGCTTGACCGGACCGTGGACGCGCCCGAGGAGCTCTATCTGACTGCCGTGACATCGGAACCTCGTGCACGAGGGCGAAGTCGCCGGTCAATGGCTGGTGGACGACATGGCCGGTGCCGATTGCCGCATCGTGGAATTGCAGGGCACGACGGGTTCATCCCCTGCCATCGACCGCAAGACCGGCTTTGAGAACGCGATTGCCGGGCATGACAATCTGGAAATCGTGCGGTCCCAGACCGGCGATTTCACCCGCAGCCAGGGCAAGGTCGTGATGGAAAGCTTCCTCAAGGCCGAAGGTGGCGAAAACATCTGCGCCCTTTATGCCCATAACGATGACATGGCCGTGGGTGCCATCCAGGCGATCAAGGAAGCAGGTCTGAAGCCGGGCGAGGACATCAAGATCGTCGCCATCGACGCCGTGCCGGACGCTCATCTTGCCATCGCCAACGGCGAGATGAACGCCACGATCGAGCTGACGCCGAACATGGCGGGCCCGGCGCTGGACGCGCTGGCCGCCTATCTGACCGACGGTACGATGCCGCCAAAGTGGATCCAGACCGAAAGCCGCCTTTACACGGCGGCCGACGACAACCAGGCGATCTATGAAGAGAAGAAGGGCCTCGGCTACTGACGATCAAGGCCGGAACCGGCCGTTTCTGTTGATCCAGCGGATGACACCGTGCGACCGTCGCACGGTGTCATCCCGACCCAGCCGCCCGAGGACGACTTCATGACCGACGTCACCCGCCCGGTGCTGCACGCCCGCGGCATCTCCAAATTCTTTCCCGGCACCGTCGCGCTCGACAATGTCGACCTCACCCTGAAAGCAGGCGAGATCCATGCCTTGCTGGGCGAAAACGGAGCAGGAAAGTCCACGCTGATCAAGTGCCTGACCGGCGTCTACCGCCGGGATGGCGGAGAGATCGTGCTGGACGGCACTCCCGTCGATCCGAAATCCACGCACCACAGCCAGACGCTTGGCATCGGCACGGTTTACCAGGAAGTGAACCTGCTGCCGAACCTGACGGTGGCCGAGAACCTGTTTCTGGGCCGCCAGCCAATGCGCGGCCCCTTCGTGGACCGCCGCCGCATGAACGCCGAGGCGACCACATCCCTGCGCGGTTTCGGGATCAAGGTCGATCCCACACAGCCTCTGTCCAGCTATTCCGTCGCAATCCAGCAGGTCGTGGCCATCGCCCGCGCGGTCGAGATGTCGGGCAAGGTACTGATTCTCGATGAACCGACGGCAAGCCTCGACCATGACGAAGTGCAGCTTCTGTTCGGCGTGATCCGCCAGTTGAAGGACCGCGGGCTTGCTGTCGTCTTCATCACCCATTTCCTCGATCAGGTCTTCGATATCTGCGACTGCGCCACCGTGCTGCGCAACGGACAGGTCGTGGGCCGCGTCGATCTTGCAAGCGCCACACGCAATGACGTCATCACGCTGATGCTCGGCCGGCAACTTGCCGCACAGGTCCGCACGCATGCGCCTCACATCGAAGGCAAACCACTTTTGCAGATCGACGGGTTGCAGAAAACCGGGATGCTGGACGCATTCAGCCTCGATCTGCACGAAGGTGAGGTCGTGGGGCTGGCGGGCCTGCTGGGGTCAGGCCGGACCGAGACGGCAAACCTGATCTTTGGTGCCGTCAAGGCCGACCACGGTCGCCTGCGCCTGCGCGGCAAGGCGATCCAGGTCCGCAACCCGCGCGACGCGGTAGCGCATGGCTTTGCGCTGTGTCCCGAAGACCGCAAGACCGAAGGCATCGTCGGCGACCTGAGCGTGCGCGACAACATCGTGCTGGCCCTGCAGGCCCGGCAAGGCTGGATGAAACCGGTGCCGCGCAAGAAGGTCG
Organism: Loktanella sp. DJP18; assembly: GCF_049310965.1. Lineage (NCBI taxonomy): Bacteria > Pseudomonadati > Pseudomonadota > Alphaproteobacteria > Rhodobacterales > Roseobacteraceae > Loktanella > Loktanella sp. DJP18. Next base: position 25,259 of record NZ_JBMERN010000035.1, read on the forward strand.
AGGCGATTGCCCAGCACTATGTCCGCACGCTGGATATCCGGCTGGCGAACCTCGACATGCCAATCCGGCTGTTGTCGGGCGGCAATCAGCAAAAGGCGCTCTTGGCGCGGTGGCTGGCGACGGACCCCGATTTCCTGATACTGGACGAACCGACGCGCGGCATCGACATCGGTGCCCACGCCGAGATCATCGCCCTGATCGGACGACTGCAACAGGACGGCATGGCCCTTCTGGTGGCCTCCTCCGAGATGGAGGAGCTTGTCGCCTATGCCAACCGCGTCATCGTTCTGCGCGACCGGCGGCAGGTCGGTGAACTGGTGGGCGCGCAGGTGACAGCCGACAACATCATCCGTGCCATCGCTGGCGACCAGATGCCGGAGGCGGTGGCATGATGCGGCAGGCGTTCCTGCGGCGGATCACGCCGCAACTGATTATCCTCGCCATTGTTTTGGGCCTGAACCTGCTCGTGTTCCCCGGTTTCTTCAAGGTTGAGATGCAGAACGGGCGCCTGTTCGGCAACCTGATCGACGTGCTGAACCGTGGCGCGCCGACGGCCCTGTTGTGTCTTGGCATGACACTCGTCATCGCCACCAAGGGCATCGACCTGTCGGTCGGTGCCGTCATGGCGATCGCAGGTGCGACGGCGGCATCGCTGGTCGTGGACGGCAATCACTGGACGACGGCCGTCGTGGGTGCGCTGGCGGTCGGCGCGATCTGCGGGCTCTGGAACGGGTTCCTGGTCGCCGTGCTGCGCATACAGCCCATCGTGGCGACGTTGGTGTTGATGGTCGCGGGGCGCGGCATCGCGCAATTGATCACTGGCGGCACCATCCTGACGTTCCTCGACCCCGGATTGATCCGCCTTGGCGCGGGCACGGTGCTGGGCATTCCCACGGCTGTCGTGATCTGGATCGTGCTTGGCACCTTCGTCGCCGTCTTCGTGCGCCGCACCGCGCTCGGCATGCTGATCGAATCCATCGGCATCAACGAGGCATCCTCGCGTCTGGCCGGGATCAACAGCCGCGTCCTGCTGGTCTGCGTCTATGTCGTCTCGGGTCTTGGGGCGGCCATCGCGGGAGTCATCGTTGCGGCCGATATTCAGGGGGCGGACGCGAACAACGCGGGGCTCTGGCTAGAACTCGACGCGATCCTCGCCGTCGTGATCGGCGGCAACTCTCTGCTGGGCGGGCGGTTTTCCATCATCGCATCACTGCTGGGCGCGATGATCATCCAGTCGGTCAATTCGCTGATCCTGCTGTCTGGCCTGCCACCGGAGTTCAACCTGATCATCAAGGCGCTGCTGATCCTCGCGATCCTCGTGATCCAATCGCCACGGGTCGGCCATTTGCTATATATCCTGCGCGCCTCTGCCCCGCTGTCGTCGCGCAAACCCTCGCCCCCGCTGAAGGAGGGTCCGCGATGATCCGTTCCACCCACCTGCCCCTTCTGGTCACGCTGGCGACCTTCGTGTTGGCCTATGCGCTGTGCGCGTCGCAATATCCCGCGATGCTGTCCCTGCGGGTCGTGGCGAACCTGCTGACGGACAATGCCTTCCTTGGCATCGTCGCAGTCGGCATGACCTTCGTGATCCTCTCGGGCGGGATCGACCTGTCGGTAGGGTCCGTCATCGCCTTTACCGGCGTCTTTCTGGCGGTGATCCTGCGCGACACCAACATCCACCCGGTAGCCGCCTTCGCGCTGGTGCTGGTCATCACAGCGACCTTTGGCGCGGCGATGGGCGCAATCATCCATTACCTTGAAATGCCGCCCTTCATCGTGACGCTGGCCGGCATGTTCCTTGCCCGCGGCGCGGCCTATGTCTTGTCCACGGATTCCGTGCCGATCACGCACGAATTCTACGAGATGCTGCAGCAGATCTACTGGCGCACCGAAAGCGGTGGGCGGTTTCGCCTGATCGGCGGCGTGATGATCCTGACATTCATCGTCGGCGCGCTGGTGGCGCATCGCACCCGGTTCGGCCAGAACGTCTACGCCCTTGGCGGCGGCGGGGTCACCGCGCGTCTGATGGGTGTGCCACTGGCATCGACCACCATCGGCATCTACGCCATTTCCGGGGGTCTGGCCGGTCTGTCGGGGATCGTCTTCTCGCTCTATACCTCTGCCGGATATTCGCTGGCGACGGTGGGCGTCGAACTTGACGCCATCGCCGCCGTCGTCATCGGTGGCACCCTGCTGACGGGCGGCTACGGGTTCGTCGCGGGGACATTCTTCGGCATCCTCATCATGGGGCTGATCCAGACGTACATCGTCTTCGACGGGTCACTGTCGAGCTGGTGGACAAAGATCGTCATCGGGGGTTTGCTCTTTGCATTCATCCTTCTTCAAAAGGGGCTGACGTGGGCATCGACGACACGCAGAAAAGCAGCAACTGGCTTCGTCACGCCATCATGACCTTCGTCCACTCCGGTGGGCGCGAAGAGCGGGCGTCGAACCACACCACCTTTGTCGTCGATCAGATGGGCCAGGCCATCGTCGCCGGCGACTATCCTGCCGGCACGATGATCCCCCTCGACCCCGACATGTGCGAGATGTTCGGCGTGTCGCGCACCGTTGTCCGCGAGGCCAAGAAGACGCTGATCGCCAAGGGCCTGATCCAGTCCAAAGCCAAGGTCGGCACCCATGTGCGCGCCGCCGACGACTGGAACATGTTCGACGAGGACGTGCTGATGTGGCATGCGGCGCAGAAGAATCCGACGCAATTCTACGAGGAACTGTTCGAGATCCGCATGATCTTCGAACCCGCCGCCGCCGCTAAGGCCGCACATATGGCCAACGTGGTTGACTCGGCCCGGCTGACGCAACTTTGCGACGACATGGAACTGGCAACCGACCGCGCGGCCTTTGCCGTCGCGGACTACGAATTCCACAAGCAGATCCTGAAGCTGTCGCAGAACCGGTTCCTGCATTCCTTGGGCGACATGGTGCAGACCGCGCTTTATTCCCTGTTCATGACCGAGGCGAACGACGCGTTTCCGCAGAGCAAGGTCGAGGTATCGCGCAAGCATCGCGCGATTGCCGTGGCCATCGCGCGGGGAGAGTCGGCGCGGGCGCATGCCGCCATGACCGAAGTCATCAGCGACAGCTTCGGTCGCACCCGCCTGCGCTGCAAGGTCGGCTAGGCCAGCTGGCGTTTGCCGGGCTGCGGATGCGCCGCAGGGTTCATGGTGGGCGCGTCGTCGGACGGGGGCCATCCGGTCGGATTGCAGACCTGCAGCGACACATCGAGGAAGGCATCCAGCGCGTCGCAGATCGCGTCATGATCCTGTACCTGCGCCGCAAGTTGACCACGGATGAAGGTTTCGACCAGAGAGGCGGCGCGGCCAAGTTCCGGCAGGCCCAGCGATCCCGCAGCCCCTGCAATCTTGTGCAGGACCGCCTCGGCGCTTGCCGCGCAAGTCGCCGGGTCGTCGTGCCGCCGCATCGCATCGAGCAGCAGTTCGAGCCCGTCGTGGCGGGCATAATGATGGGCGATGAACCGGTCCCGCAACGGACCCAACGTCCGGTCGAGATGTGGGAGTTCGGTCATGCGCTTGCTCCCATGTACCAGAAGTTCTCGAGGTTCTTTTCCAGGCGCTGCGCTTCTTGTTCCGCGCTGTTGACGGCCTGCGACATCGTATCCAGCGCGGACGCTCCCGACTGCCACATCAGCCGACTGGACTGCCCGGCACAGACGCGCACGTGCAGGGGGCGGCCATCGCTGCAGTGCATGCCCAGCGCGTGGATGGCGATGTTCAGTTGATCCGTGAAACGGTCGAAGTCGCTGAGCTTGCCGCCTTCGATGACGCAGACGAACGTGCCGTTTCCGGCATAGGCCGCCATGAAATTTTCCCTCGACAGCGTGTCGGACAGCGCCTCTGCGATATCGACGATCATGCTCTGAAAGTCGAAGGAGGAGGTGTTCAGATACAACTGCTCGACCCGGCGGACCGAGATGGCAAAGACGCTGGACCCGAACAGTCGCGTGCGGGACAGCCTGGCAACATAGTTTTCCAGGGCCACCACATCGACGATCCCGTCGATGTCGCGAATGTCGAACGGCTTGTAAAGAGACAGCGGAGCGTCCGACACCCCTGCACGGGGCCCCGACGGCATACGCGTCAGCGTGTCGCCGGCCTGACGGCGGGCCTCGACCAATGCGCGCAGAACGTCGACCCGCGCCTGAAGCTCGGTCACCTCGAACGGCTTGTTCAGATAATCGGTCGCACCGGCCCGGAAGGCCCCGTCGATATACTTCTTGTCGGACATCGCCGTCAGCATCAGGATCGGCGTCAGATCATAGCCATGAAGCTGCCGGATGGCATGACACACCTCGATCCCGGACATGCCCGGCATCTGGATATCCAGCATGACGCAGTCGAAGGCCGGTTCTGCGTCGATAAGCGAGAGCGCGTCGTGACCGTTTTCGACCGTGGTCAGGTCATGCCCGCCAAGGCCGCCGACGATCTCTTCCAGAAGCTCGAGAATGAAGGGATCGTCATCAACCGCGAGGATTCTCATCGTTCAGGCCTTTCCGCCAAAGGGCGTCGCTTCGCGACACGAAACTCTTTACCTTTGAGATTAAGTTGAGGGCAAATTATGGTCTGATTTTGTCCTGAACGTGCTTTTTCATGGCAATTAATACCTTAGGCGGACGATTTCCGCAACGTCGCGCCGATCCATCAGCCCTCATCGCAGGCCGCCACGTCTAACCCTATACACGTCAGGGTAGTATTGTCACAACCGGAATATTTTGCTAATTTGCTTTCGCAAACGTCGGTCGGGGGCGCTAGGTTTTCTGTAACCCCTCGCAGACGGGGCACCGTCGATTGGTCACGCCCCATGGTTTACAAGTCGAATTTGCGAACTCGCATCGCGATCGTCGCGCTTTGCGTGGGTGTAACGGCAGTTCTGGCCTTCGCGGCGCAGGTTGTCGCCGACCGTCGCGCGCAGTCTGCCTACGATTCAATCGTCGAGGACAGCCGCGCGGCGCTGATCACGCGGCTGGACACCTATCTTCTGGCCCTTGACGGACTGGGCGCGTTCCTGAGGGCGTCCGAAAGCGTCGCGGCAACCGATTGGGCGGACTACGTCGATACGCTCGACATCGCCCAGACCCTGCCGGGCATTCTGGGGCTGGGGCTGGTGCAGCCCGTGGTCGGCCCCGGCCTGATCGACGTTTTGAACGCTGCCCGTGCGGCGCAGGAACCAGAACTTGTGATACATACCGAAACCGGCCGCCCGGATAAGATGGTGGTGCGGTACATCGCGCCAGCCAGCACGAACGCTGCGGCCCGCGGGCTCGACATCAGTTACGAACAAGCGCGGCGCACCGCCGCCATCGCGGCGCGAGACACCGGACAGCCGCAACTGACCGGTCCGATTTCTCTGATGCAGGACCAGTACGAAGGTCCCGGCATGCTTCTGCTGAGGCCCGTCTATGACAGGCAGACGACACCCTCCACTGTTTCGACCCGCAGGGCCGCGCATGTCGGTTGGGTCTACGCGCCGTTCTTTGCGGGTCAGGCCCTGACTGGATTGACCGCGAGCCAGGGGCAGTTGTTCGACCTGAAGGTGTGGGACGCCGAAGATACCATCTATCGCACCGGGGTCCGCACGAGCCCGGCCCGCTTTACCCGATCCGCCGACCTGCGGCTTTTCGGGCGGACCTGGTCCCTGACCTGGACAAGTACCGCCCTGTTCGAGCAACAACACAGAACCTATGCGCCCTTCCTCGTCCTGCTGGCCGGCCTGTGCGCCTCTTTCCTGCTGTGGCGGTATCTGCGGGTGCAGTCCGACCACGACGAACGGATCGAGGCGCTGGTGGACAGCAAGACTCGTGCGCTGTCCGACCGGGAACGCCAGAATCTCTCGGTCATTGAAAATTCGGTTTTCGGCGTCATGCATCTGGACGAGGACGGCAAGATCGTCGCGCTGAACCCGGCAGCCATGCAGATCATCGGTCCTGACAGCGCCGGTCTGGTCGGGCACCGTTTTTCAGACATCGTCAAACCCGACGACCCCACTGCGGATCTGTCGACGCCCTGGACCGCAGCAATCGCCACCGATGGATCGCTGCGCAGACTGGAGGTTCAGGTCAACGCCTGGCACCGATCCGACGGTGTGCCGCTTCAGTCCGTCCTGTTGCGCGACGTCACCGATGAAACCCGATCGCGTGTGGCACTCAGCCAGATGGAAGAACGCTGGAACATGGCGTTGCAAGGTGCGGAGATTGGTGTTTTCGACCTCGATCTGGCGACCAAAACCTCGGTCTTTTCAGAAACCTGGCGACGGTTGATGGACCTGCCGCCCGACCTTGAAACGAATATCGAGGCGCATTTCCTTTCTCGTGTGCATCCCGATGACGTCGACCTGATCCACGCATCGTATCGTGCCACGATCAGGGGCTGCACGCCGCGATCGATCGCAGAGTTCCGGGTCAGGTTTCAGGACGGAAGCTGGCGCTGGATGCGGTCGGATGCAGTCGTCGTCGAACGCGACGCCGACGGCAGGGCCTTGCGGCTGGTCGGGTCGCAGACCGACATCTCTGCCCTGCGCACCGCCCAGCAGGCCCACATCCATGGAGAAGAGATGCTGCGGCTGGTCATCGATCGCGCGCCGGTGGGCACCGCGATCCTTGACGTGAATGGCCACCTGACCCGGTCCAACGCGGCCCTGGCACATCTGACCGGCCATGATGAGCACGGCCTGGCAGGCTGTCATTTCAGCACGCTTCTTACGGAGGACGAAAAAAGCGATGTGCTGGCCTCTGTTGCCGACCTGCAGGGCGACTCCGGCCGGACATACCGGGGCGAACATCAAATCAAACGGGCCGATGGCGAAATCCGATGGGGTCTGGTGAAGGTGACCTGGGCCTTCGACCCGACGCAGCAGATGGAAATCTACATCGTCCAGATCAACGACATCACGCAGGAAAAGCAGGCTGAAGTGGTCAAGGGCGAGTTCATCGCCACGATCAGCCACGAATTGCGCACACCGCTGACCTCGATCAAGGGGGCGCTGGGATTGATGGCCTTGCATCAGCCGGCCGACGCCACCGGCCCCGCGACACGCTTGCTGGACATTGCCACTGCAAACACCGATCGGCTGATCAGGCTCGTGAACGACATCCTCGATCTGGAAAAGATCACGGCAGGCAAGATGGTATTCCGCATCGCACCGCACGACGCCGCAGCCCTTGTGTCGGAGGCGGTCGAACAGAACTGCCCCCTGCTGATCAAGAGCGACCTGTCGATACGGATCGAGGACCGGATACCGGGCGCGCAGGTTCTGGTCGACGACGCACGCATGGCGCAGGTCCTCGGCAATCTGCTGTCGAACGCCTGCAAGTTCGCGCCAGCGCACAGCGAAATCGTGGTCGACATCACGTCTGACGGCGATTTGATAAGGTTCGGCGTGACCGATACCGGACCCGGCGTGCCGCCGGCGTTTCACGACCGCATCTTCTCTCCGTTTTCGCAGGCCGACGGTTCCGACACCCGTCAAAAAGGCGGCACCGGTCTTGGCCTCAATATCTCGCGTCAGGTCGTCGAACGCATGGGTGGCACGATCGGCTTCACCAGTGACCCCGACGTGCGGACCACGTTCTATTTCACCTGCCCGCACCACATCCGGCCGGGACAGTCGGTTACGGCCGTGGAAGACAACGCACAGCGCAAGATGATCCTCCATCTGGAGGACGATCCGGTATTTGCCGAAACCATCCGCTCCGGCCTGTCAGACATCGCCTGCGTGACGACTGCTGCGACTGCGGCCGAGGCGCGTCTGCGCATGACCGAATGCACCTACGACCTTATCCTCATCGACCGGACGTTGCGCGACGGTGAAGCGATCGGTCTGCTGGAAGAACTCATCGTCGCTCAGCCGAACGCCCGGATCGTGGCCGTGTCATCCCCGGCGAATTCCTCTGGTGAAGCCCCCAACGGTCCACCCGTCATCGTATCCCCCGACGCCTTGCAGCGGATCGTCGCCGACCTGCGGCAGCAGATGCTGAAAACCGCCACGACATGATGGACGCTCACCTCTCTTCCGTCTAAAAACTGCCCCAAACGCTTTCTAGTTGTCTGCAACATTTAACGGTCAAGCCGCCAACTCCGCGGCGATATTCATTTTTTTCCGAGGTTTCGATGACGAGAGATGGCGCAACACTTTTCAGGGCAGCACTTCTGGTAACAGCCGGCACGGCGGTATTCGCATTGGTCTGGCTGGCGCAGTTCAGCGGCGGCGTCGCCTTGGCCCTGGCGATCGCGCTGGTCTGGGCGGTCAGCCTGACGGTCGATACGATCCTGCCAGACCGCAAGCGGCGGTTTGACGCTGACACCGATGTGCGACCCCTGATGAACCTCGACGAACAGGCCCTGACGATCCATGCGATGGTTGTAAAGACCGACAGCGGCGGTCGGATCAGCTTCGTCAACGACCGGTTCCTCGGGCTGACCGGCTTCGACGCCGCTGACCTGATCGGCAAAAGCCCTGACACCTATGGTCACCCGGACGATTCCGACGTGCGAGCCGACGTGATCGAGGCGCATGCCGCTGGCGACATCTGGACCGGCAGACAGCGGATCGTCGGCAAATCCGGGCAGGTCTTCGAGACGCAGACGACCCGCATCGCGCGCCGCGATGACCGGCAACGCACCCATGGCGCGATCACAGTCCACACGGACATGTCCCGCCAGACCGTCACGTCCCGTTCGCTGGATGCCGGCAAAAGCCTGCACCTGCTGTCCGAACCCGTGTTCATCGTCAGCGCCCAGACGCACGAGGTCGCCTTTGCCAACGACGCTGCCGTCGCCCTCTTCGGCTGGGATCGCGATGCGCTTTCCGACGTGCGGATGTCCGATGTCACTCTGGCGCGCGACCGCCCCGCCGTGATGGAACAGATCTTGGCACTGGAGGCAGGGCAAATCGACCACTTCTGTTTCGACGCCCTTGTCAATGACGTGCCGTTTCAAGGCGAAATCCAACTGATAGAGGCCGCCGATATCGGCCGGCGGCTTTACGTCGTCCTGCGCGATCAGGCCACGGAGCAGGCCGTCTCCCGCGCCAAGGACGAGCTTGTTGCAACTGTCAGCCACGAGTTGCGCACCCCGCTGACGTCGATCAAGGGCGCGCTCGGGCTGATCCGGTCGGGCTCTGCGGGGGAACTTTCGGACAAGATCGTCAGCCTACTCGATATTGCCTACCGTAACGCAGACCGGCTGGTGCTGATCGTCGACGACATCCTCGACCTCGAAAAACTCGCTGCCGGGCAGATGGATTACGACATGGAATGTCATGACCTAGTCCAGACCGTCCGGGAGTGTGTCAGTTCGAACGAATCGTTCGCCACCCGTTTCGGTGTGTCGATCCACTTCGACGCCATGACGGCACCCGCGTGGGTCATCTATGATGCGGATCGCATCCATCAGGTCGTGACGAACCTGATCTCGAACGCCTGCAAGTTCTCGCCGAAAGGATCGCAGATCCACGTAACCGTGACCGTCGGGGACGACGTGTGTCAGGTCCGTGTCGCCGACCGGGGCGCAGGGATTCCCGCCAGCGCGCAGGAACGGATCTTTGACCGCTTCACGCAGGTCGGCAAGGCCAACCGTGCCCGCAAGGGTGGCACCGGCCTGGGTCTGAGCATCGTCAAGGGCATCGTCGAAAGCCATGGCGGAACCGTCTGGCTGACCAGTGAGGAAGGTCTTGGGACGACCGTCACCGTGACGTTCCAGCGCGCACAGGAACCTGACATGCAATGGCCAGCTGCGCTTGCAGCCGAAGGAGGGCGGTAGCATGGCGTCGCATCCCATCCGTCTGCTGCATGTCGAGGACGACCACGACATCCTTGAGATCGCGCTCATGTCGCTCGAAATCTCGGGTGGTTTCGAGATTCTGCAGTGTGACAATGGGGCTGCCGCACTGGCCAAGGCCCTGGCGTTTCGACCGGACATCATGATTTTCGACCTGATGATGCCAGAGATGAGCGGCGTGCAACTGCTCGCAAAATTCCGGGCCGACCCCGACTTCGCCGACATTCCCGTCATCTTCATGACTGCCCGGGCCCAGCAGCATGATCGTCGCACATTGATCGACTTGGGCGCGGTCGAGGTCATCGTGAAACCCTTTGACCCCATCACGCTGGGCGATCAGATCAAGCAGATCATGGCCAGCGTCGCTTGACGTCGCAAGGTATGACCGGAGCCGACTGACCCACGCCCCGATCCTTCGACGGATTTCCGGTGTGTTTCAGGCTACTGCCTGCACCTGCTGATCGGTCTGGGATGTGTTGAGTTGACCACGGCGGGCGGTTGACCACCATGGGACGGCAGATGGTTGGAGAAGGTCATTCAGCGCCCGACACCTGCCTTGGCTTGTTCAAGGACCACGAACTGGGCTGCCTGTCATGCAGGCGGCGCTCGACCGACTCATGACAGCGGAACCCTGCAGGCTCTGGAAATGGCCGCGACCGGGTCGAATGGTTCAAAAGTCGTCGACTGCCTGGCGGGCGCGATTCACGTTGACCGATCGACTTAGACGCACGTTCGAAAGAGTTACGTGCTTGCGCCAAACTTTGGCAAAAGTTGCGTTCCGTTTTTGGTTCTCGACTTACCTCCAAATAAATATGGGAACAGTAACAATGGATTGACGTGATCCGATCAAACCGAAGTGGAGGACGATACAGCCCATCGGACTGGTCATCCGCATAGCCAATTGCCTGATCACCGCCCCGTCGACGATGCT
>NZ_JBMERN010000036.1:0-35968 GCF_049310965.1 Loktanella sp. DJP18
CAATTTCCGCGTCATAACCCACGAGAACTTTCGGGTTTTGAAGTAGGAGAGGTATAGTAGTTTATTTCCCAAAAGATGTGACGATTTGTTACCGTGATCTCGCCGGTTTCGTGCTCACTATCGACATCGCAACTGTTCTCGCCTTCCTGCCCGCCTAGCCGCTTCATGATGCTCTCGACTTCGGAACGACCGAGCATGTGAATGCCCATCGAGATCGTGACGACCCCGCCGTTCCCAGTTCTCCTGAAGTTGTCGTTTAGCGCTCGGTTCTTCTGCACCGGAGACATGGTAGCCGTCAGTTTGACATGACCTGAGTATGCGTTGCCTGTCATGGTACGCTCCTTACTATTGGATTGAGGTGGATGTTTTGCGGTCAGGGCTTCGCCGTGAGACTCGCAACGACAAGCTACGCAAATTTAGTGAGTGCTGTGCTAGTGTGTGCTATGTCGCAGCTTCATTCTACTAGCTTTTTAAGGCCAGGTCAACTTATTCATAACAATCAGTACGTTAAGATGAATTTATCTTGCTGATACGACGTGTCGAAAATTCATCAATTATTATGTCGTGTTACGCTTCGCTACGCAGGGTGGTCGCTTGGTGGTTGCCATTAACGAATAATGGGTTAGCAGTTTCCCGCTAACCCATTGAATTCCGTGGTGAGCCGGTCGGGATCCGAACCCGAGACCTACTGATTAAAAGTCAGTTGCTCTACCAACTGAGCTACCGGCCCACGCCACGAGGGGCGATTTAGAAGGCTGGGCGGGTGGGGTCAACCCCGAATTGCCGCCCACTCTGGATAAAGTTCGGCGCGGCGCGTATATGCCGCGTCATGCAGGATCATTCCCCATCCATACCCTTCATGAAAATGCACGGCCTCGGCAACGATTTCGTCGTGATCGATGCGCGTGTCTCGTCGTCCGTGACACCCGCGCTGGCCACGGCGATGGCCGACCGGCATCGCGGCGTCGGGTACGATCAACTGGCCGAGATCAGCCACACCTCCGCCAGCAACGCCGACCTTCACCTGACCTTCTGGAACAGTGACGGCAGCCAGTCCGCGGCTTGCGGCAATGCGACCCGCTGCATCGCCGCGTGGGAAATGGTCGCGCGCGCGACCGACCGACTGACGATCTCGACCGACCGTGGCACGCTGTTCGCGCGCGACGCGGGTGGTGGCCAGACGGCTGTCAACATGGGCGACCCCCTGCTGGACTGGCGGCAGATTCCACTGGCAGAGGCGATGGACACCCTGTCCTTGCCGATCGACGGCACGCCCGTCGCGACCGGCATGGGCAATCCGCACTGCACCTTCTTCGTGGATGACGTAGCGATCATCGATCTGGCCGCACGCGGTGCGACAATGGAACGCCATCCCCTTTTTCCCGAGCGCACGAACGTGCAGTTCGCGCAGGTCACGGGGCCCGACCAACTCCGGATGCGGGTCTGGGAACGCGGCGTTGGCGTCACACTGGCCTCGGGTTCCTCCTCCTGCGCCGTGGCCGTCGCCGCGGCACGGCGCGGTCTGACCGGGCGACAGGTGCGGATCGACCTCGACGGCGGCACATTGCATGTCGACTGGCGCGACGATGGTGTCTGGCTGACCGGCCCCACGGCTCATGTCTTCGACGGGGTCTGGCATGGGTGATGCGCCGGTCTTTTCCAATCACGGTTGCCGCCTGAATGCCTATGAGGTCGCGGCGATGACCGAATTGGCGCAGGCGGCGGGCGTGACCAACGCCATCGTCGTCAATACCTGCGCCGTGACCGCCGAAGCCGTCCGCAAGGCCCGTCAGGACATCCGCAAGCTGCGGCGCGCGCACCCCGACGCCAGGCTGATCGTCACAGGATGCGCCGCCCAGACCGAACCTGCGACCTTTTCAGCCATGGCCGAAGTGGACATGGTCATCGGCAATACCGAAAAGATGCAGCCCGCAACCTGGGCCGCCCTCGCTCCCGATTTCACCGGTTCGACCGAACCGGTGCAAGTCGATGACATCATGTCCGTGCGCGAAACCGCGGGTCACCTGATCGACGGCTTCGGCACGCGGTCCCGCGCCTATGTGCAGGTCCAGAACGGCTGCGACCACCGTTGCACCTTCTGCATCATCCCCTTCGGTCGCGGCAATTCGCGGTCAGTCCCCGCGGGTGTGGTCGTGGACCAGATCAGGCGTCTCGTGGATCGCGGATTCCAAGAGGTCGTGCTGACCGGCGTCGACCTGACCTCCTGGGGTGCCGACCTGCCCGCCACTCCGCGCCTTGGCGATCTGGTGCTGCGCATCCTGAAACTGGTCCCCGACCTGCCGCGCCTGCGGATCTCCTCCATCGACAGTATCGAGGTGGACGAAGCCCTGATGCAGTCCATCGCGACCGAACCGCGCCTGATGCCGCACCTTCACCTGTCGCTGCAACACGGCGACAACCTGATCCTGAAGCGGATGAAGCGCCGTCATTCCCGAGAGGACGCGATCCGGTTCACCGAAGACGCGCGCCGCCTGCGCCCGGACATGACGTTCGGTGCCGACATCATCGCCGGTTTTCCGACCGAAACCGAAGAGACTTTCGCGAACGCCCTCGCCCTCGTGAAGGACTGCAACCTGACCTGGCTGCACGTCTTTCCCTACTCGCCACGCCCCGACACCCCAGCGGCCCGCATGCCGCAGGTGCGCGGCCCGGCGATCAAGGAACGCGCCGCCCGGCTGCGGGCGGCCGGCGACCTCGCCGTGCAGTCCCACCTTGCGGCGCAGATCGGCCAGACCCATCACGTGCTGATGGAATCGCCCCGCATGGGCCGCACCGCACAGTTCGCCGAGGTCCATTTCGACGCCGACCAGCCAGAGAGCCGGATCGTCACCGCCACCATCACGGCAACGACGGGCACCGTCCTGCGCGCCTGATCCGCATTCATCTGGCCAGATAAACTCCGGGGGACAGCCACAGGCTGGGGGGCTGGCCCCCTCCACCGCTTGCCTCATGCCCGGGCCTGTGGTTGGCTGCCACAAACTACAGGCAAAGGATTGCGCCGATGAAACTGTTGATGTCGCCCGCCTCTCCCTTTGCCCGCAAATGCCGGGTTCTTCTGCGAGAGGCCGATCTGATGGACACGGTCGCGGAGGTGACCGTCAGCACCAGTCCCACGGCGACCGACCACGGCGTCGCCGCCGCCAATCCGCTGGGCAAGATACCCGCCCTGCTGCGGGACCACGGCCCTGCGATCTACGACAGCCGGGTCATCACCCGCTTTCTGAACCACCATGCCGGAGCCAACTTCTATCCCGACACCCGCCTGTGGGAGGTGCTGACCCTCGAAGCGACCGCCGACGGCATCATGGAAGCCGCCCTTGCCATCACTTACGAAGTGCGCATACGGCCGCAGGACAAGCAGATGGACGTTTGGATGGACGCGCAGTGGGCCAAGGCCATCCGCGCCGTCGGTGCCATCGATCAGCGGTGGATGTCGCACCTGACCGGACCAATCGACATGGCGCAGATCGGTGTGGCCTGTGCGCTGTCCTACCTTGACTTGCGACACGATGCGCGAGGCTGGCGTAGCGGACATGATGCGCTTGCCGCCTGGCATGCGACCTTCATGACCCGCCCGGCGATGCAGGACACCACCGCCCCGACCTGACCGCAGTCAGAAGTTAAAACTGACGCCGACGTTCACGGCGTTGGTGATGATGTCGGTCTTGAGCGTACCGCCACCATCCAGTTCGGCCTCGTTCTGCGAATAGGTGAACTTGTATTCCCCGAAGACGGCGAAACGGTCGCTGACCGGATAGCTCACGCCCGCCAGCACGGTCGCCGCCGGTCCGGTGACCTGATAGCCCAGCGTGCTGGTGGTGCCGTTTGCCACCTCGACGTGCGGGATGGCCAGACCGATGCCGGCGCCGACATAGGGCGTCGCGCCGCCGACCGGATCGAACCGGCGATAGGCGTTCGCCGTCAGGGTGTTCAGACCATCGGTGAATTCCAGCGTCGTGAACGGCGTGCCTTCGCGGGATTCGTCCGAGGAATAGACCTTCGTATGGGTGAAATCGAGACCGTAGCCGAACCTCTCGCTGGCCCAGTAGGTCGCGCGCACGCCGTAATAAGGAGGCGGATCGAATGACCGTCCTTCCCACTTGACCCGTGTCTTCGCGGGATAAGCCAGATCGCCGGTCACGAAGACGTCGGAATGGGGCGCGCTCTGCGCTCCTCCGTAAAAGCTGAGTTCGATTTCCGCGCTTGCAGCGGTTGGCGCGACGGCCACCAGCATGGGGGCGACCAGCGTGGCGGCGACTGCGACATAGCGGATCATCATGCGGAACCCCAAGGTTGGCCAGTATGTGACACGAAATAGCTTCCGTGCGGTGCGGTCTCAAGACCGCGTTGCACTTATCTTAAACAGAATCACGTGATCTGCGCCACAGGACCGGGTCGGATGTTTGCGAAAAACTGCGTCATTCGTGCCGCAATCGCCCCCCCTGCGCCGGAATGTCCGCTGGACGGGCGCAGGCATGGGGGCTAAACAACGCCCGATCGGGGTGGCCTGAAACAGCCGCCCTCGCTGTATTCGCAGGGCAGTCACGCGGCTGCCCGACATAACCGGAGACATCCCTTTGTCACATGCAGACGAACATCAGGGCACACGCCGCGATTTCCTTTACTATGCGACCGCCGGGGCCGCCGTCGTTGTCGGTGGGGCCGCCGTGTGGCCGCTGGTCAACCAGATGAACCCCTCTGCCGACGTGCAGGCGCTGGCCTCGATCCGCGTCGACATCAGTGGCGTTGCCGAAGGCACGCAGCTGACGGTCCTATGGCAAGGCAAGCCCGTGTTCATCCGCTACCGGACGCCGCAGGAAATCGAGGCCGCGCGGTCCGTCGAGCTGAGCGAGTTGCCCGATCAAAGCGCCGAGAATGCCAACATCCCCGGGCAGGCAATCGCCACAGACGACAACCGCGCATTGCCTGCACCCGAAGGTTCGGACGCGCCGGAGGGCGCCTGGCTGGTCCAGATGGGTGTCTGCACGCACCTCGGCTGCGTGCCGCTGGGTGAACAGGGTGATTTCGGCGGCTGGTTCTGCCCCTGCCACGGGTCGCACTACGACACCTCTGGCCGCATCCGCAAAGGGCCGGCACCACGCAACCTGCCTGTGCCCGTCGCGTCCTTCGTCGACGCCACCACCATTCAACTCGGTTAAGGAGAGAGACCCATGGCTGGTATTCCCCACGACCACTACGAACCGAAGTCCGGCGGTGAAAAGTGGCTTTACAATCGGCTTCCCATTGTTGGCCTCGTCTATGACGCGCTGTTCATCCCGACGCCGAAGAACCTGAACTGGATGTGGATCTGGGGCATCGTCCTGGTCTTCACGCTGGTCCTTCAGATCGCGACCGGCGTCGTGCTGGTGATGCATTACACGCCGCATGTCGACCTGGCCTTTGCCTCGGTCGAACACATCATGCGTGACGTGAACGGCGGGCACATGATCCGCTACTTCCATTCCAACGGCGCATCGCTGTTCTTCGTCGCCGTCTACCTGCACATCTTCCGCAGCCTCTATTACGGGTCGTACAAGGCCCCGCGCGAGGTGACGTGGATCATCGGGATGCTGATGTATCTGCTGATGATGGGCACCGCCTTCATGGGCTACGTTCTGCCCTGGGGCCAGATGTCGTTCCACGGTACGGCAGTCATCACCGGCCTCTTCGGCGCGATCCCCTTCATCGGCGAATCGATCCAGACCTGGCTGCTCGGAGCGTCCGCCGTGGGCCAGCCTGCGCTGAACCGCTTCTTTTCGCTGCATTACCTGATGCCCTTCATCCTGCTGGGCCTGACAATCGTGCACGTCTGGGCGTTCCACACGACCGGCAACAACAACCCCACGGGCGTCGAAGTGCGTCGCACCTCCAAGGCCGATGCCGAAAAGGACACCCTGCCCTTCTGGCCCTACTTCGTGATCAAGGACCTGTTCGCGCTGGCCGTGATCCTGGCCGTGTTCATGGCAATTGTCGGGTTCATGCCGAACTACCTGGGCCACCCGGACAACTACATCCCGGCCAACCCGCTGGCGACGCCGTCGCATATCGTGCCTGAATGGTATTTCCTGCCGTTCTACGCGATCCTGCGCGCCTTCACGGCGGACGTCTGGGTCGTGCAGATCGTGAACTGGGTGACCTTCGGGATCGTCGATGCCAAGTTCTTCGGCGTGCTGGCGATGTTCGGTGCCATCGCCGTCATGGCGCTCGCCCCCTGGCTCGATACCTCGTCGGTCCGGTCGGGTCGTTTCCGCCCCACGTTCAAGTGGTGGTTCGCCCTTCTGGTGGTCGACTTCATCGTTCTGATGTGGGCCGGTGCGCAGCCTGCGGAATTCCCCTACGACTGGATTTCGCTGATCGCGGCAACCTACTGGTTCGCCTACTTCCTGATCATCCTGCCGCTGCTGGGCGTGATGGAAAAGCCGCTGGCGCAGCCTGCGACCATCGAAGACGACTTCAACGCGCACTACGCGCCGACCGGTGGCACCAAGACCATCGTGAACCCGGCCGAGTGAGAAAGGACCACGTGACCATGTTTCGCAAACTCACACTGACTGCGGCGGCAGCGCTGTCCCTGACATCGGGGGCGGTCCATGCAGCGGCGGAAGCCCATGTCACCGATTATGCCTTTCCCTTCGAAGGGCCATTCGGCAGCTATGACACGATGCAATTGCAGCGCGGACTGAAGATCTACACCGAGATCTGTGCCGCCTGTCATGGTCTGGAACTTGTGGCGTTCCGCACCCTGTCGGACGAGACGGGCCCGGCCATTCCCGAAGACCAGATGCGCGCCTATGCCGAAAACTTCGAGGTGTTCGACGAGGCTCTGGCTGACGGCGCAGGCGACTACCGCGTGGCGACTCCGGCGGATTACTATCCCGCATCCTCGCTGGCCAATGCGCCCGATCTGTCACTGATGGCCAAATCCCGTGCCGGCTTTCACGGGCCCTACGGGACCGGCATCAGCCAGTTCGTGAACGGCATGGGGGGGGCCGAGTACATTGCGTCCCTCATGACCGGCTACGAGGAAGAGCCGGAGTGTGCGCTGGAAATGGAAACCCCGATGGAAGGCTACTATAATGTCGCCTTCGCCAACGGCGGTTTCCCGGATGCCTGCAAGGACGAACACGGCCACCACACCGTGCCGGGCAGCTGGATTGCCATGCCGCAGCCGCTATACGGCGACGACGTGGTTTTTGATGACGGTCATGAAAGCACGCTCGAATCCCAGTCGGTGGATGTCGCGGCCTTTCTGATGTGGACCGCAGAACCCAAGTTGGTCGCACGCAAGCAGGCCGGCCTGACCGGGGTGATCTTCCTGTCGATCCTGTCGGTGCTGCTGTATCTCACCAACAAGCGCATCTGGGCACCGCACAAGAACAAGCACTAGGTCGTCCCGGACAGACCATGTTGAGAGGCCCGCCGTCAGGCGGGCCTTTTGCGTTGGTGGATCAACCAAGATAAGCGCGGGCAGCCTGTGACGGGGTCGCGAAGAAAATGTCCGTCGCCTGCGTCGGATGCGCCACGCCGTCATCGACGAAGACGATGCCGTCCGCAAAGGTCCGTGCATCCTGAGGATCATGGGTCACAACAACGACCGTGCGTCCCTGCGACGCAAGCCGGTCGCGGACAAGTCCCAACATCTCGTGACGCAGCGCAGGCCCGAGGGCGGCAAAGGCTTCGTCCAGCAGGACAACAGGACGGTCCGCCAAAAGCGTCCGCGCCAGTGCGGCCCGCCCGACCTGACCACCCGACAGCGCCGCGGGCTTGCGGTCGCCCAGGCCCTCCAGCCCGACCGATGTCAGGACATCCTCGACAACGGCCTGCTGCCGGACTGTCAGCCGCAGCCGGGGTGCCAGCGCCAGGCCGACATTCTGCGCCACGGTCAGGTGAGGAAACAGGTTGTGGTCCTGAAACAGCATCGTCACGGGCCGGTCGCCGGGGACCAGGCCACGCAGGTCGCGCCCGTCCCACAGGATGCGACCCTTCACCGGCTCCTCGAACCCGGCAATGGCCGACAGCAGCGTCGATTTACCGCCACCCGACGGCCCGATCACAGCCGTCAGGCCGGGCGGCAGGTCCAGCGACGCGCGCAGACGGAAATCGCCCCGCACAAGGGTCACGTCGTCAAGCGTCAGCATCCCGGTCGCCTCCTCTGTCGCAGACCCAGAATGCTCCCAAGGCCAGCGTAAGCAGCAATAATGCCGCACCAGCCGCCGCTTCCATCCGGTAGGCCCCCATCAATCGATACATCGCCAGCGGCAAGGTTTCCTGCGCTGGGGTCGCAAACAGGGCGACTACGCCAAGGTCTCCGATCGACAGGGCCATCGTCAGTCCGGCGGCGAACCGAAGGGGTCGCTTCAGGCGCGGCAGGGTTACGATGCGCAGCGTCGCAAGCGGCCCGAGGCCGAGTATTGCTGCCAGCCTGCCGTAGTCCGCCTTGATGTCCGCGACCGCCGGAGCCAACAGCCGCAACGCAAAGGGCAAAGCCATGATCGCATTCACCGCGATGGTCACCGGCAACGCCACCGCCGCTGGCGACACGAAGGGAAAGACGATCAGGAACAGCCCCGTGCCCATGACCAGCGCGCTGGCCGCCAAGGGCAGGACGCCGATCACGGTGACGAACAGACCGCCGTGCAGCGCGAGCGCCAAGGCACCGCATAGGCAAAGGGCTGTCGCCGCCAGCGCGACCGCAATCGACCGCAGCGCGGCAAAATAGATCTCGGCTCCGAGGCCTGGCAACGCTGGCACACCGCGCCAGACGATCAGGCACAGGGGCAAGACAAGGAACAGGGTCACCGCAGTCAGCCATGCCCAGTCCCAAGGGCTTTGATCCCAGCGAGCCACCGTCCGGTCCAACCCCTGGCCGAACCCCAAGACCGGAGTGACGCGCCAGGCCACGACGGCAGCGACGGCGCAGAGTGCGAACTGCACGCAGGCCAGCAGCGCTGCGCGCCCCAGATCGAAGTCGAACCGGATCGCCTGCCAGATCGCAAGCTCCACCGTCGTCGCCCGCGGCCCGCCGCCCAGCGTCAATACAACGGCGAAGCTGGTCAGACAGATCAGAAAGATCACCAGCAGCGCGGCTGGGGCGTGACGCGCCAGCATCGGCAGTTCCAGCACGCGCCAGATCGGCGCATTCAGTTGCGCGGCGAGGCGAAAGCGTTCAGCGGGGATCGACAGCCAGCCTTGCAGGATCAGTCGGACCGCCAGCGGCAGGTTGAAGAAGACGTGTGCGAGCACGACTCCCCCCGCACCGTAGATCGACAGCGGCTTCACGCCCAGGTTCACCAGACCTGCGTTCATCAGCCCGCCGCGACCAAAGACCGCAAGCAAACCCAGTACCGCGACGATCACCGGCAGAATGAATGGCGCACCCAGCAGGATCAGCAGCGCGCCGCGGCCGGGAAAGCGTCGGCGCGCCAGGGCGCGGGCAACCGGGATCGCCAGAAGCACGCTGACACCGGCGGACGCGGCGGCCTGCCACAGGGTGAACCGGATCGCCGCCCAGTCGCCCGATGTCAGCCCGCCCCCCACGTCGGCGCGTAAAGCGACAGCAGCCAGCGTGCCAAGCGTCAGCGCAAGAACCAGCGCCGCCGACAGCCCTGCGGGCAGGCGTTGGATCACTGCGAGAGTGCGGTGCGCCACGTCTCGACCAGTCCATCACGCAGGGTAGCGGCGTCTTCTGACGACAGCAGCAAACCCTTGGCCGGAACGGTCAGGGTGTCGAAGCCCTCGGGCAGCGGCGCATCGGTCGCCGGATACATCCAGTTCGTCTCCGGGATCACACCTTGGAACGCGGGTGTTGCGATGAAGGCCATGAACTGGTCCGCAAGGTCGGACTGGTCGGTGTTCGCAACCTTCGCCGCGACCTCGACCTGCAGGTAATTGCCCGCGTCGAACGCCCACGACGTCTTGGTGTCGTCGTCTTCCGCAATCAGGTGGTAGGCCGGCGAAGTCGTGTAGGACAGCACGGCGTCCGCCTCGCCTTCCAGAAACAGGTTGTAGGCCTCGGTCCAGCCCGGCGTGACGGTGACAATGTTGTCGGCAAGGTCCGTCCATATCTGCCCGGCATCGTCGCCGTGGACCGCATGAACCCACATCAGCAGGCCAAGACCGGGGGTCGAGGATCGGGGGTCTTCGATCACGACGGACAGATCGCTTGCGGCAAGGTCTGCAAAGGACGTGACGGGCACCGTGTCCTTGTTCGCGACAAATGCAAGGTATCCCCAGTCGAACGGCAGAAATGTATCGTCGTCCCATGCGACGGGCAGCGTCAGGTCGGCATCGACGCCATGCGGCGCAAACAGCCCGGTTTCGCGGGCGGCCGCGGTCAGGTTCGTATCCAGCCCCAGCACGATATCCGCGTCCGTGCGGGTTCCTTCCAGTTGCAGACGCGCCAGCAGGGCGGCACCGTCGCCAGCACCGGTAAACACCAGATCGCAGGCACATTCCGCCTCGAACGCTGTTTCGATTGCGGGGCCGGGGCCCCATTCGCTGGTGAAGCTGTCATAGGTCAGGACGTTCAGCGTGGGCGTCTGGGCGATGGCCGTCGTGGCACAGATCATCGCACCGACGCTTGCAAGGCCGAGACTCAGGGATTGGGTCTTCATGGTCATCCTCCAAAACGACGGGCGGAATGGAGGACAGCGTGATTGCCGGACCTTCCCTCCGCCGGTCCTAACCGGTTCAGGTTCAACGGGTCCGCTTGCGCATCTCAGCCAGTGAAGGCCCCCCGAGGTAGCCAACAGCTAGCGCGGCAGGGCGCAAAAGAAAAGGGCCGCAATTACTTGCGGTCCCTTCCGTCGATCCCGGCCCGTTCAGGCGATGGCATGATCCGGCAGATGCGCCTCGCCCTCGCCGGTGGTTCCGGCGTTGGGATTGTTGAAGGTGGCAAGGTCGATCTTGCCTTCACCCTTGGCCACGATGGTCGTCACGATCGCGTCGCCGGTGATGTTCACCGCGGTGCGGATCATGTCCATCAGACGGTCGACGCCCAGAATGATCGCGATGCCTTCGATCGGCAGGCCAACCTGGGTCAGCACCATCGTCAGCATGACAAGACCCACCCCCGGCACGCCCGCCGTTCCGATCGAGGCCAGCACCGACATGCCGATCACCGTCAGATAGCCCATCAGGCCCAGGTCGATGCCATAGACGTTGGCCAGAAAGACCGTCGCCACGCCCTGCATGATCGCGGTGCCGTCCATGTTGATCGTGGCACCGAACGGAATGCAGAACGATGCGACGCTTTCATCGACGCCAACCCGTTCCGTCGCGCATTGATAGGTGACGGGGATCGTCGCGTTTGACGACGCGGTCGAGAAGGCAAAGATCTGCGCCGGCCGCACCTTCTTCATGAAGGTCACCGGGTTCAGGCCGGTCAGCAGTCGCAACATTCCCGGCAAGGTCAGGAACAGGTGGATCATCAAGGCTCCCACCAGCGTCAGCACATAGGCGATGACCGGGATGAACAGGCCAAGCCCCTGTTCCGCGAAGGTCTTGGCAATCAGGGCGAACACGCCATAGGGCGCGGCACGCATGACGAGATCGACGATCTTCATCATCACCTCGTTCATGTAGTCGCAGGCCTCGATGAACGGCTTCGACCGATCGCCAAGCATCAGCACGGCGATGCCAAGGACCACGGTGTAGAAGATGACCTGCAACATCTCTCCGCTGGCGAAGGCTGCAATCGGGTTAGTCGGCACGATGGCGGCGAAGACGCCCCAGACGCTTGGTGCCTCGGCCCCGGTGATCCCGGTGGCGTCGATACCCGTCATGTCGAACCCCTTGCCGGGGCCAACAAGCGTCGCCAGCACCAGGGCCACAGTGATCGCGAGGGCGGTCGTGAAGATATAAAGGCCAAAGGATTTCGTGCCCACGCGACCCAGCACGCGCACGTCGCCGATCCCGGCGACCCCGCCGATGAGCGAGAAGAACACCAGCGGGACGACCAGCATCTTGAGCGCGTTGACGAACATCGTCCCGATCATGCCAAAGAAGCCCGCGACGACGTAATCGTTGATGAATGGCATATTCACGGTGTTGAAGACGACGCCGACCAGGATGCCAAGTCCCATCGCCAGCATGATCTTCATCGTAAGTGACATCTTGCCGTCACGGGGGGGGGTGGGGAAGTGGTGGTTGCATCCGCCATGCGACGTCTCCCGGATCGTTATGTTTACAAAGGATGAGGCGATTTTTGCACAGAATGTGCAATCTGGCGATGAAAACCTGAATCTATTTCGATAATCCTCATGGTATCAAGGCCATCGCGCCACTGTCGATACCCCGATCGCCCGAATTGAATCCGACCCGCCCATGGTTTAAGCCCGCAGGAACAACTGTGAGGCACACCCATGTCGGTCAATTCGTTCGGTCATCTGTTCCGTTTCACGACCTGGGGTGAAAGCCACGGCCCAGCCCTCGGCGCGACCGTCGACGGCTGCCCGCCGGGTGTCCCGCTGGAACCTGCGATGATCCAGCAATGGCTGGACAAGAGGCGCCCTGGCCAGAACCGCAATACCACCCAGCGCAACGAACCCGATGCGGTCGAGATTCTCTCCGGTGTCTACGAAGGCCGCACGACCGGCACGCCAATCCAGTTGATGATCCGCAACACGGACCAGAGGTCGAAGGATTACGGCGATATCCTGAATACATTCCGCCCCGGCCATGCGGACATCACGTATCACCAGAAATACGGGCTGCGCGATCCGCGCGGTGGCGGGCGGTCATCGGCGCGGGAAACGGCGTCGCGCGTTGCGGCCGGTGGGGTGGCGCGTGAGGCGCTTGCTGCCTTGGTGCCTCAGGTAAAGATCACCGGCTACATGGTCCAGATGGGCGAAAAGAAGATCGTCCGCGACCGGTTCGACTGGGACCAGATCGCGCGGAACGACTTCTGGTGCCCCGATGCGGTGGCTGCGGCAGAGTGGGAAGATTACCTGACGTGGCTGCGAAAGGACGACCACAACTCGGTCGGGGCCTTGATCGAGGTCGTGGCGCGCGGTGTGCCCGCCGGGATCGGTGCGCCGGTCTATGCCAAGCTCGACACCGATCTGGCTGCCGCGATGATGAGCATTAATGCCGTCAAAGGGGTGGAGATCGGTGAGGGTATGGCCGCCGCCGCGCTGACGGGGCGCGATAATGCCGACGAAATCTTCATGGGGAGCGATGGGCAGCCCGTATATTCCAGCAACCATTCGGGAGGCATTTTGGGCGGTATCAGCACCGGTCAGGACGTCGTCGTTCGCTTTGCGGTCAAACCGACATCGTCTATCCTGTCGCCGCGCCAGTCGATCACGATGCAGGGTCAGCCGATAGCGGTCGTGACGAAGGGCCGCCATGACCCCTGCGTCGGCATCCGCGCCGTCCCGGTGGGCGAGGCGATGATGGCTTGCGTCCTGCTCGATCACATCCTGCTGGATCGTGGCCAGACAGGCGGTGTGCGCGGCCGGATCGGCTGATCCGACCGCGCGGTCAGCCTACAGCCAATAGGGGGCCAACCCGTAATAGTCGTGCAACTGCGTCTCATAGGCGCGGTCGCGGTCCCATTCGTTGGTCCGCGCCGGCGCGCCCGTCAGGCGATCCTTCGTCAGATCGGTGACATAGCCGCCAAGGCCGGTGTCATAGCGCAGCGATTTCCACGGCAGAGGTTGATGGTCCTCGCCCATGCCTAGAAAGCCGCCGAAGTTCATCACCGCATAGGCGACGTTGCCGGACTGCTTGTCGATCATCAGGTGATCGATGTGACCGATCTGTTCGCGGTCGGTGCCATAGACGCTGGTGCCATTCACGCGGCTTGAATCGATCAGATTCTGGTCGTGTTCCACTTTAGATCCTCCTGTCTTCATGTGACGCCTCAACACACACGGCAGGCCAGCAGTTGCATGAATCAACGCTGGATCAGTCGAAAATTGCGCCAGTTTTAGGCAAAGACCGGCCGGTCAGGCTGGTACGCCGACCGGCCGGGCCTCTTCGTCGCGCAGCAGCAGGAACAGGGCGACGATTGTCAGGCCGATACCCACCAGGATCAGCGGCCCCGGTGCCGTAGCCCCCAATGCGAGCTGCCAGGCGATTACCCACGTCGGTGTCAGATAGGTGTAGGCCATGACTTTGGCGCTGGGTAGGCGTGTCGCCGCGAATTGCAACAGCACAAAGCTTGCGGCAGAAGCGAAAAGTGCGACATAAACGAGCGTGATCCAGACGATGCGTGGCAACTGCCCCCAGTCCGTCGCCGCGATTTCGCGTACGCCATACAGGCTGACCAGAACGGCCCCGCCCAGCAGCGTCAGGCAGGCAAAGGCAAGCGTCCCGTCGGCCCGTTTCAGCCGGGCGACCAAAGGGGTGTAAAGAGCGTGCGCCATGCAGCCCCAGAAGAAGATGAACTCCCCGCGCGCCACATCGAAGCCCAACAGCGCCGACAGGTCCGCCCGAAAGATGACCCACAGCGCGCCGATACCGCCGATCACCAGCGCCAGCATCATGCGGCCCGTCAGCCGTTGCCGCATCAGCAGCCAGCCGAACCCGGCCGCCATGATCGGCGTCAGGGTGAACACGGCAGAGGTGCTGACAGGGGGCGCGGTCTTCAGCCCTTCGAACATCGCGACGAAATAGCCGGCCATCAACGCCGCCAGCACGATATACCGCCAGGGGGCAGCCAGCACCCGACGGTCCCAGCCGCCCAGCGCGGTCGCCAGAATCGCCAAGACGCCCGAGGCCACCCAAAAGCGGGCCGCCGTCATCACCAGCGGGTCGATGTCGTTGGCCGCCCGCGATCCCAACGCAAACGATCCTGCCACCAGCGCCGAGAAGGTAAACATCGCCAGATGCCCTGCCGTCGCTGGCCGCATCAGCGCGACCACTCAGCCGTGCGGGTCTTGAGGTAGCTAAGAAAGGTCTGCACCTTCACGCTGCGGTGCAAATCGACGTGCGTGACCAGCCACAGTTTCCCGGCCCATTCCGGAGGCGGCGGCATCACCCGCGTCAGGTTCGGATACAAGGGCAGTTCCAGTTCAGACACGAATCCGATGCCTGCGCCGCCAAGGATCGCATCCGTCATCACGCGCATGTCGATCGCCCGCAGTACCATGCGCGACGGGCCGACCTTTTCATGCAGCCAGCGAAAGAACGGCGCGCGGTGCGGTTCCTCGACATGCGAGACGAAAATGTGGTTGACCAGATCGTCCTCGTCCTTCGGCATGCCATATCGTGCGACGTAGCTGTCGGACGCGACCAGCGCCATGCTTTGCGTCACCAGCGGCTGCACGACGTTGTCGGGCTCTGAGGGTTGCGCACCGGCCCGGATCGCGACATGCGCCTCTCCGTATTCCAGACGGAATACGCGGTCTCCGGTCAGCAGTTGCAGCCTGATCTCGGGATATTCCTGTTGGAATCCGACAAGGATCGGCATCAGAACCGGCCCAAGCGACGCAAGCGAGGTGATGACGAGATCCCCCCGCACGCCGTCGCCCAACCCCTTGATTCGACCCGCAAGCTGCGTGAACTGTTCGTCCGTGGCCTGTGCCACCCGCAGCAGATCGACACCCGCCTCTGTCGGGGTGTAGCCGCGCGCATGACGCTGAAAAAGCTTGACGCCCAGCCGTCCCTCGAGCGCGTCGATATGGCGAATCACGGTCGCATGGTGGACGCCCAGCGCGTCCGCCGCCCCGCTGACGGTGCCGGCGCGCGCCACCTGAAATGCAGTACGGATTTCGTCCCAGCTGTCCATTGCGACCCTGTGCGAAAAGGAACATTCGCTGCCAGATTTCGGCAATTTCGTTTGAAGATGCAACGTCTATTATGATCGGCCGCCGTCGCACGCCCCTTGACCCGCCGCACCGCAAGACAAAGATGCAACCATGCATTCCTTCAGCCAGAGATTTGCAACGCTGATCGCCCGGCTTGTCCAGAAGCCGCTATTGGCGCTGGTGCGCAGTCCCGCGATCATGCGGCGGCTGTTCACCTTGAACGCGATCATCGGCGTCCGCACGCCCAAGGGACTGACCCTGACGCCGCTGCGCCTTGGCGGGCGGACCTGCACGCTGTGCAACATGGGGCAGCGGCATGACCACGGCACGCTGCTCTATATTCACGGCGGGGCCTTCGTGATCGGCAACCTGCGCGGCTATCGCCACCTTGTCGCGGCGCTTGGCCAGCGTGCCGGGATGCGCGCGGTATTCCTGAACTATCGCCGCGCGCCGGAACATCCGTTCCCCGCCGCCCTCGACGATGCAGAGGCCGCGTGGCGTGCCCTCGTTGCCGATCCGGACACCGGTCCTTTGTCGTTGGCGGGCGACAGCGCCGGAGGGAACATTGCGCTGGCCCTGCTGCACCGCATCATCGCCAAGGGGCTGCCGTTGCCTGCCGCTGTTGCCGTCCTGTCACCCGTGACGGACCTGCGTCTGCTGAACGAATCGCTGGCTGCGAACCGCCGACACGATCCGCTGGTGTCCACGAGATGGGGTGCCCGCGGCGTCGCGGCCTATCTGAACGGGGCCGACCCCGAACAGCCCGAAGCCTCGCCGATCCTCGGCGACTTCACCGGCGCGCCGCCCGTCCTGATCCACGCCGACACGACGGAAGTGCTGTTCGACGACGCACGCCTCATGGCCGACCGTCTGCGCTGTCAGGGCGTCGATGTCACGCTGGCTTGTCAGACCGGTTTGCCCCACGTCTGGCACATGAGCGTCGGCCGCACGCCCGAGGCGGACGCCAGCGTGGCCGAGGTCGCGGACTTCCTCGCAGCCCATGCGACAAAGGCCCCGGCACTTGACTCGCGACCACCGACGCTCTAGAGGCCAGCCAACACCCGGAAGCATAGCCTTCCGGTCCCCTGCTTGCCGGGGGATCGCCCCTCGTCAGCGCGTTGCGCCCACGGGGGCGCTACTGCATTGAACGTCCGGCCCTATATCAGGGTCTGGTGTAACGAAAACGGGGCCCGCGCCGATGTTCGAGAATCTCTCAGACCGCCTGTCAGGCGTCTTCGACAAGCTGACCAAGCAGGGTGCGCTGTCCGACGACGACGTCAAAACCGCCCTGCGCGAGGTCCGCGTCGCCTTGCTGGAGGCGGACGTGTCCTTGCCCGTCGCGCGCGATTTCGTCGCCGCCGTGCAGGCCAAGGCGACCGGCCAGTCCGTCACCAAGTCGATCACGCCCGGCCAGCAGGTCGTCAAGATCGTCCATGACGAACTGGAACGCGTGCTGACCGGTGACACCGACCCCGGCGCGCTGAAGATCGACAACCCGCCCGCCCCCATCCTGATGGTCGGCTTGCAGGGTTCGGGCAAGACGACCACGACCGCCAAGCTGGCGAAACGGCTGAAGGAACGCGAAGGCAAGCGCGTCCTGATGGCGTCCCTCGACACCAACCGCCCGGCCGCGATGGAACAGCTGGCGATCCTCGGCGTGCAGATCGGCGTCGACACCTTGCCGATCGTCAAGGGCGAAACCCCTGTGCAGATCGCAAAACGCGCCAAGACCGCCGCATCGCTTGGCGGCTACGACGTCTACATGCTCGACACCGCCGGGCGGTTGCACATCGACGCCGAACTGATCGCGCAGGCCGCCGCCGTCCGCGACATCGCCAACCCGCGCGAGACGCTGCTGGTCGTCGATGGGCTAACCGGTCAGGACGCGGTCAATGTCGCACAGGAATTCGACGACAAGATCGGCGTCACGGGCGTCGTGCTGACCCGGATGGACGGCGACGGGCGCGGCGGTGCCGCCCTGTCGATGCGCGCGATCACCGGCAAGCCGATCCGCTTCGTCGGTCTGGGCGAGAAGATGGACGCCCTCGAAACCTTCGAGCCGGGCCGCATCGCGGGCCGCATCCTCGGCATGGGCGACATCGTGGCGCTCGTGGAAAAGGCGCAGGCGACGATTGAGGCCGAACAGGCCGAAAAGATGATGAGGCGGTTCCAGAAGGGTCGTTTCAACATGAACGACCTCAAGATGCAGCTGGACCAGATGCTCAAGATGGGCGGGATGGAAGGCATGATGGGGATGATCCCCGGCATGGGCAAGATGTCCAAGCAGATGGACGCCGCCGGGATCGACGACAGCATCCTGCGCCGCCAGATCGCGCTGATCAACTCCATGACCAAGGCGGAACGCGCCAACCCCGACCTGCTGGCCGCCAGCCGCAAGAAGCGGATCGCCAAGGGGGCGGGTCTGGAAGTCAGCGAGTTGAACAAGCTGGTGAAACAGCACCGTCAGATGGCCGACATGATGAAGAAGATGGGCAAGGGCGGCATGCTCAAGAACGCGATGAAACAGATGATGGGCAAGGGCGGCATGCCCGACATGAACGACCCCGCCGCCATGCAGGAGGCCGCGAAAGCCCTGCAGGGCAAGATGCCCGCAGGCGGCATGGGCGGCGGTCTGCCCGGCCTCGGCGGTGGCGGCATGAAACTGCCCGCCGGTCTCTCCGGCTTCGGCAAGAAGAAATAGGCGATGTCCCTCCGCATTCATCTGGCCCCTAAACTCCCGCCGGAGGCATCCTGCGCTCTCGGCTGGCAGGGCGGTGCCGCATGCTGACGACCGTCCCGACCCTGCAAACCGCCCGCCTGACCCTGCGGCCCCCCGCAACCAAGGACTGGCCCGCGTTCCGCGACTTCATGCAGTCCGACCGGGCGGCGCACTTCCACCAGCAGGGCAATCTCGGCGCGATCTGGCGCGGCTTTGCCGCCGAACTCGGGCATTGGGAGATTTTCGGCTACGGCATGTGGACCGTCACCCGGAACGGTGACGACACTGCCCTGGGCCTGATCGGTCCCTGGACGCCGCCCGACTGGCCGGAAACCGAAATTGGCTGGATGATCTTCGACGCCGCCACCGAGGGCACCGGCATCGCGTCAGAAGCGGCCCGGGCCAGCCTGACCCACGCCTTTGACGTGTTGGGCTGGGCCACCGCCGTCAGCTACATCGCACCAGACAATGCCCGGTCCATCGCCTTGGCCGAACGACTGGGGGCTGTCCGGGACCCGGACGCCCTGCGGCCCGCCAACTCTCCCGACAGCGCCGTTTGGCGCCACAGGTCCCCCGCTTCAACCGGAGACGCATCATGACGATCCACCCTTGGGAACACCCCCCCGCCGGACAGGCCGCCGTCGCCGTCGACCGCATCGCGCAGGCCCTGCCGAGGATTGCGACCGACCGCACCTTTCTGCGCGGCCCCTACATGGAGGATTTCGTCGTCTTCGCGGACCTCGTGACCTCTGACCGGGGCCGCTATGTCTCTGGCCCGCTGACCCGCGAAGGGGCCTGGGACGACTTCATCCAGCTGACCGCCAGCTGGATCCTGCGCGGCTGCGGCTTGTGGACGGTCGAACACCAAGACGACAAGCGCGTGCTGGGCTTCGTGCTGCTGGGCCATGAAACCGGCGATCCGGAACCCGAACTCGGGTTTCTCTTCACCGAAGAGGCCGAAGGCGAAGGTTATGCGTTCGAGGCGTCCGAGAAGGCGCGCAACAACGCATGGAACGCGTTGAGCTTCGACACGCTGGTCAGCTATATCGACCCGGACAACGCCCGTGCCATAGCACTCGCCAAGCGCCTTGGCGCAGAAAAAGTCGCTGGCGACATCCACGACGGCTGCGAGGTCTGGCGCTATGCCCGGCCGGAGTATGACCTGTGACCGACGACACCACCCGAGCCGCAGAAGTCCTGAAGGACCACCGCGCCAGCATCGACCGGCTCGACGCGATCCTCGTCTACACGCTGGGCGAGCGGTTCAAGCATACGCAGGCCGTGGGCCGGCTGAAGGCGGAACACGCCTTGCCGCCTTCGGACCCCACACGCGAGGCGACACAGATCGCCCGCCTCACCGATCTTGCGAACAAGGCCGATCTGGATCCTGAATTCGCCAAGAAATTCCTGAACTTCATCATTCAGGAAGTCATCCACCACCACGAACAACACCAATCCTGACGGCACCCGCCGTTCCCAAAACCAAAGAAGGACTATCACCCATGGCCATGAAAATTCGTCTCGCCCGCGGCGGCTCCAAGAAGCGCCCGTATTACTCCATCGTCGCCGCCGACAGCCGGATGCCGCGCGACGGCCGCTTCAAGGAAAAGCTGGGCACCTACGCGCCGATGCTGGCCAAGGACGACGAGAACCGCGTGAAGATGGACCTGGAGCGCATCCAGTACTGGCTGGACCAGGGTGCCACCCCGACCGACCGCGTCGCCCGCATGCTGGAAGCCGCAGGCACCCTGCCCAAGAAGGACCGTGCCAACCTGAAAAAGGGTGAGCCGGGCAAGGCCGCCAAGGCCCGCGCCGACGAAAGGGCCGCCAAGGCAAAGGCGATCGAAGACGCCGCCAACGCACCGGCAGAGGCTCCGGCTGAAGAAGCAGCGACCGAAGAGACCGCAGCGCAGGAGTAATCCGCGCTGCCTGCCGGGCCGGATCGCGACGATCCGGCCCGGTCCCCCTGCTTTGCCGGGTGCTGGTCCGCAGCGCCCCGCCAATCAGAGGGTTTTGCAATGTCAGACACCGCATCCGATCTCCGCGTCATCGTCGGCCGCCTGTCCGGGTACTTTGGCGTGCGCGGCGAGGTTCGGCTGAAATCCTTCTGCGCCGAACCAGAGGCCATCGCCGACTATACCCCGCTGACGACCGAAGCCGGACTGACCTTTGCGCAGGTCGTGTTGACCGGGCAGATCAAGGGCGGCTTTACGGCGCGCCTTGACGGCGTCGTGACAAAGGAAGACGCCGACGCGCTGACCAACGTTGACCTTTACGCCCTGCGCACGGCCCTGCCCGCGACTGACGACGATGAATACTACTATGCCGACCTCGAGGGGCTGACGGTCCTCGACACCGGCGGTGTCACTCTGGGCCGTGTGGTGCGCGTGGTGGATCACGGGGCCGGCGATCTGCTTGACATCGCGGTGCCGGGACAGTCGGAAACCGTGCTGCTGCCTTTCACGCAAGCCTTGGTGCCGACCGTGGACCTGACCGCAGGGCGCATTATCGCCGATCCGCCTGACGGGCTGTTCCCCGCCCCATGACCCGCATCCTGCTGCATCCGGGGTTTCACAAGACCGGCACCAGTTCGATCCAGCATTTCCTGTGGTTGAACCGGGATGCGTTGGCCCCCTATGTGGCACCCGTGATGCTGCGCCACCTGAAACCGGTCGTGCGCATGGCCTGCCGGTTTTCACGGTTCCGGAACCCCATCGACCTGATCGACATCGTCCCGGCGCTGGATCAGGCCGTGCAAGAGGCCGCCCTTCGCCCCGGTCAGGACATCGTGGTGTCCTGCGAGGGGCTGCTGGGGCATTTGCCCGGCTGGCCCGGCGTTGCGACCTACGGGTCCGCGCCCACGCTGATCGCCTGCTACGCGGGCTACTTTCAGGATCGCTACCCCGGTGCCGATCTGCGTGTCGTTCTGACGACCCGAGACGCCGCCGGCTGGTTGTTCAGCGCCTATCGTCACCATCTGCGGGGCCAGCGGCTGACCATGACGGCCGATGACTTTGCGACGACCTATGCCGCCGCGGCCGACCTTGAAGGCATGGCCGTTGCCGTGGCCGCTGTGATCGACACGCCTCTGTCAACGGTCGACCTATCCGACATGCAGGGCCTTCCCGGCGGCCCCGGCGGCGCGATCTGCGACCTGATGGACCTGCCGGCGACAACTGTCGCTGCCCTGAAACCCGTCGGTCCAGGCAATGCCGGCCCGAGCGAGGGGTTGTGGCGGCAGTTCCTCGATCTGAACCGCAGCACCCTGTCGGACCGCGCGGTGCAGGCCGAAAAGACGCGGCTGGCACAGAATGCCGATCTGGGTGGGTGGCGGACAACCTGATGGTCCATGTCGTCGTGCATCCCGGCTTTCACAAGACCGGCACATCATCCCTGCAAAGCTTGCTGGGTCAGAACCGGCGCGCGTTGAAACCCTACCTGACGTTCTACGGCAAGGCTGATTTTCTGGCCGCCGGAAGTGCGGCCCGGATTTACGGACAAAAGCCCTATCCCTGGCGGCTGCGAGCGTTCCGCCGGACGTTTGACCGCTTTCTTGCCAGTATTCCTGATGCGCCGGTGATCGTGCTGTCGCGTGAGACGTTCAGCGGGTCGATGCCGGGCCACCGCCGCTTTCCCGCGCGGCTGATCCGCGACTACCGCCGCGCTGCCGTGCCCCTGGGCCAGCAGATCATCGCCGCCCTGCGTGCGCGGTTCGGCGAAGACGTGCAGATCACGTTCCTTTACACCCTGCGGGACCGCGAAAGCTGGATTCGCAGCATCTACGGTCACCTGCTCCGCTCGATCCACCTGCGCGACGATTACGACCGGTTTCGCGCCCGCTTTCCCGACCTGATCGCCCCCCGGACCGAGGCGGAGGCGATTGCGAAGACGCTTGGCGTGACGGCGCATTTCGTCACGCTGGAGGAGACAGGCCCGCGTCGCGAAGGCCCGGCCAGCGCAGTTCTTGACTTGTTGGGTGTGCCCCAAGCGGTGCGCGACGGCCTGCCGCCCGCCACCCGCGCCAATGCCGGCCAGACCCGCGCGCTGGAAGACCGGTTTCTGACCATGAACCGGGCCAGCCGCGAGAAGGCCGCATTGAAGGCGGCCAAAGACGCACTGCTCAAGGCCGCGCGCGTGGCCGACAAGGACAATGCAGATGACTGACGCACCACCCCCGCGCGCCCTGGGCCGCAAGACGATCCGCCCCACCCTGCAGCCGCAGGAACTGATGACGGACGCGCCCGATCTGGCCGGTGTCTGGACGGCGCAGGTCCTGACGCTGCTGCCCGATGCCTTTCCCGGCATCCTGGGTGACAGCCTGCTGGGCCGTGCGCTAAAGGACGACCTGTGGCAGTTGCAGGTCACCGATCTGCGACGGTTTGGCGAGGGAAAGCATCGCAACGTGGACGACACCCCCGCCGGCGGGGGTGCGGGCATGGTCCTGCGTGCGGATGTGCTGGAAAAGGCCCTGCGCGAGGTGCGCAGCGGTGTGCGGGGCAACATGCCGCTGATTTACCTGTCGCCACGCGGTCGCCCCATGACGCAGGCCCTGATGCAAAGCCTGTCGCTGGCCGATGGCGTGACCCTGCTATGCGGCCGGTTCGAAGGCATCGACGAGCGCGTGATAGACCATTTTGACATGATCGAGGTGTCGCTGGGCGACTTCGTGATGACCGGCGGCGAGATCGCGGCAATGGCCTTGATTGATGCCACGGTCCGTCTTATACCCCGCGTGCTTGGGAATCAGGAGTCCACGGTCGAAGAGTCCTTCTCCGATGGTTTGCTGGAACACCCGCACTACACGAAACCCGCCGACTGGCACGGCCGCACCATACCCGACGTTCTTCTGTCGGGACATCATGGACGGATCACCGACTGGCGACGGGCGCAGGCCGAAAGGCTGACAAAGGAACGCCGACCTGATCTCTGGCGGGCTTACTGTGCAAGACACGGTAGGGACCCGGATGAAGACCGAGAGCTCTGAGGTTCGCATCAACGTCGCGGGAAAACCCGTGTTATCATAGGAGCGCATGATATGGATATCATCGCACAGATCGAAGCGGAGCAGGTTGCTGCGCTGGGGAAAGTGATCCCCGACTTCAAGGCGGGTGACACCATCCGCGTCGGTTACAAGGTGACCGAAGGCACCCGCACCCGGGTTCAGAATTACGAAGGCGTCTGCATCGCCCGCAAGAACGGGTCCGGCATCGCCGGTTCGTTCACGGTGCGCAAGATCTCCTTCGGCGAGGGCGTGGAACGCGTGTTCCCGCTGCACTCCACCAATATCGACAGCATCGAGGTCGTGCGTCGCGGCAAGGTCCGTCGCGCGAAGCTGTATTACCTGCGCGCCCGTCGCGGCAAGTCGGCGCGTATCGTCGAAGCCACCAATTACAAGCCTCTGGCAGACAAGTAAGGATCAGCGCGATGAAAAAGGACATTCACCCCGACTACCACGATATCGACGTCAAGATGACCGACGGCACCGTGGTCAAGATGCGGTCCACCTGGGGCAAGGAAGGCGACCAGATGTCGCTGGACATCGACCCTTCCGTGCACCCGGCTTGGACCGGCGGCTCGTCCCGCCTGATGGACTCCGGCGGCCGCGTGTCGAAGTTCAAGAACAAGTACGCCGGTCTGGGCTTCTAAGCCGACCAGCGCGACGGATCGAAACGCCGCCCCATGTGGGCGGCGTTTTGCGTTTGTGCAGGGCGATGGATGCGCTAGCTGTCGAGTCTGACCCATCGGAGGACAAGATGCCCGACACTGCCCTGATCCTGATCGACATCCAGAACGACTATTTCCCCGGTGGCGCGTGGGAGGTTGACCGGATGGAGACCGTCGCCGCCAATGCCGCGCGCCTCCTGGCGGCGGCCCGCAGCGCCGGCGATCTGGTCATCCACGTCCGGCACGAGGCCGGATCGGACACCGCCCCCTTCTTTCGCCCCGGCACACCCGGCGCGCAGATCAACGCCGCAGTCGCACCGCAGGACGGCGAGGCGGTCGTGCTGAAGCACCGGCCAAACGGCTTTCACGAAACCGATTTGCTGGATCGGTTACGCGATGCGGCGGTCGTGAACGTGACGATCTGCGGTGCCATGACCCAGATGTGTGTCGACGCCACGACACGGGCCGCCGTCGACCACGGTTTCAAGACGACGGTCATTTCGGACGCCTGCGGGGCAAAGGCCATCACCTATGGCGGCACGGACGTTCCCGCTGATGTTGTGCAGACGGCGTTTCTGGCCCCGCTGGCCATGAGCTATGCGCGGGTCCTGACAACGGTCGAAGCCCTGTCGCATCCCGGATGACGACCTGAAACGAAAGGGGCAGGACATGGCCTGGCTGATACTCGTCATCGCCGGACTTCTGGAAACTGCATGGGCCGGTCTGTTGAAGACCGTCGCGGCAAAGCCCGCCCCCGGACTGGTTGCCTTGACCGGCGCGCTGATCGTCGCGAGCATGGTGGCACTGGCGTGGGCCATGCGCACGCTGCCCGTCGGCGTGGCCTATCCCATCTGGACAGGCATCGGATCGGTCGGTGCCGTCGCGGTCGGCGTTCTGATCTATGGCGAGGCGATTTCCCTGACCACGGTCGCGGGGCTGGTGTTCCTGATCCTCGGTATGGTGTTGCTGGGGCTGGGCGGCAATCACTGATCCGTCGCATGCAAAAGGGGCGCGCCATGACGGCGCGCCCCGATCGCATCACATACCTTCAGGCTCAGGCCGCGGACCGACCGCGTCCACCGCCGCCACCGCCACCGCCACCGGCGCGGCGACGCTGGCCCTGCGGCTTGCCTCCGGCGGGCTTGGCGGCCGCATGGGCCGGCTTGCCGCGACCAGCACCGCCACCCGGCGCACCGCGACCACGGCCACCGCCGCCACCACCGCCGTTCGGGCGCTTCTTCTGACCCGGCATGATCTCCCACGGACGGCCGGAGGCAATCGGGATCTCTGCCTTCATCGCCTTTTCGATATCCTTCAGCTCAATCATCTCGTCGGGGGCGACCAGTGCGATGGCGGCACCGTCGGCACCGGCGCGGGCGGTCCGGCCAATGCGGTGAACGTAGTTTTCCGCCACGTTCGGCAGATCGTAGTTGTAGACATGGCGCACACCCGGAATGTCGATACCGCGCGCGGCGACATCGGTGGCCACCAGGACGCGGATCTTGCCCGACTTGAACGCCTCGATCGCGCGTTCGCGCTGACCCTGGCTTTTGTTGCCGTGGATCGACGCGGCGGCGAAACCCTTGGCTTCAAGCTGCTTGTACAGCTTTTCGCAGCCATGCTTGGTGCGGCCAAAGACCAGCGCCAGTTCGTCGCGGTGCTTGTCCAGCAGATCGACCAGCAGGTCGGTCTTGGCGGCCTGCGCCACGAAATGCACCGACTGTTCGATCTTGGCGACAGCCTGCCCCGGCGGGTTCACCTGAACGCGGACCGGATCGTGCAGAAAGGCGTCAGCCAGTTCCGCCATCAGTTTCGGCATGGTGGCCGAGAACATCATCGTCTGGCGCGGCGTCGCAAGCAGCGGCGCGATGCGACGCAGGGCGTGGATGAACCCCATGTCGAGCATCTGGTCGGCCTCGTCCAGCACCAGATAGACGGTCTCGTCCAGACGGATCGCGCGGCGGTCCAGCAGGTCGATCAGGCGACCCGGCGTTGCGACCAGCAGGTCGACGCCGCCTGCCAGACGCTTGGTCTGCGCCACGATACCAGCACCGCCGACGACAAGGGCCACCTTCAGGTGCGATCCCTTGGTGTAGTCGGTCAGGTTGTCGGCGATCTGTTTCGCCAGTTCACGGGTCGGCGCCAGCACCAGACCGCGGGCAGTCTTGGCGTTGGGCTTCACGCCCGCTTTCATCAGCGCGTCGATCATCGGCAGGCCGAAGGCCGCCGTCTTGCCGGTGCCGGTCTGCGCCAGCCCCATCACGTCACGGCCATTCATGGCGTGCGGGATGGCCTGCGTCTGGATCGGGGTCGGGTCGGTGATGCCTTGCTCGGCCAGTTTGGCCACAAGGCGGGGCGCGAGGCCCAGCATGTCAAAATCCATCGGTATTCTTTCCGGGCCACATCGACCCAAGCGGTTCGGGCGCACGGGGTGTGCGCGGCAACAAAAGGTTGCGCCGAAATCCTGACAGTCAAAGCCGCATTGCCCTGACGCCGATCTGGCGCTGGACCCCCTGCGTGATCATGGGAACCGAAGTTGGCGACGGTGATTTGCGGGGCATCATTGCCCGGCCCTGCTCACGCGGCAGGATCAATCGTCTGGGGCGCAAATGGACCCTTGTTGCGCAACTGTCAAGGGGCTTGAAAAACGCCCGGCCATCGCGCGCTTGCGCTTTCATCGCCACGACACACAAGATAAAGTGTCCCCAACCGACAAAAGGCGTGGGGCAGGCTGTGGCGCATATCATCGTGGTGGGCAACGAAAAGGGCGGCGCGGGCAAATCCACCGTCGCCATGCATGTCGCCACGGCGCTGGCACGGATGGGCCACAGGGTGGGCACGCTCGACCTTGACCTGCGGCAGAAAAGCCTTGGCCGCTACATGAACAACCGCCAGCAATACCTTAAGAGCGAGGGGATCGACCTGCCCTCGCCCGCCTATGCCGACCTGCCCGAGATCGACCAATCCGCCCTTGGCCCGAACGAGAACATTTACGACCACCGCCTGTCGATGGCCGTTGCCGGGCTGGAACCCAATAGCGATTTCATCCTGATCGATTGCCCCGGCAGCCATACGCGGCTCAGCCAGATCGCACATTCCCTTGCGGATACTCTCGTCACCCCGCTGAACGACAGTTTCGTCGATTTCGACCTGCTGGCCCATGTCGATACGGCCGGCGAGATCATCACTGGACCCTCCGTCTATTCCGAAATGGTCTGGAATGCCCGCCAGTTGCGCGCGCAGGCCGGACTGTCACCGATAGACTGGGTCGTCGTGCGCAACCGTGTCGGCGCCCAGCAGATGGTCAACAAGGACAAGATGGAGCGGGTGATCGAGAAGCTGGCCAAGCGGATCGGCTTTCGCATTGCGCCCGGCTTCAACGAACGGGTGATCTTTCGGGAACTGTTCCCGCGCGGCCTGACCCTGCTTGATCTGCGTGACATCGGGGTCAAGAACCTGAACATCTCGAACCTCGCGGCCCGTCAGGAACTGCGGGATTTGATCAAGGCGCTGAACCTGCCGGGTGTCAACGCCGACTTCTGACCCGTGGCATCCTGCGGGGGCGGCCTGTGCCGCCCCGCAGGTCTGCGTCAGGCATCAAGCGCCTTGCGGATCGCCGCGATTTCGCTTCGGTCGATCTCGTGGCCGCCGGGGTGCCAGTGCAGGTCCAAGTCAGCCCCCATGCCCGCCAACGCGTCCGCCAACCCCTGCGTCATGGGTGCCGGGCAGATCGGGTCGTGGCGGCCGGCGGTTATCAGAACCCTCACACCAGCCATTGCCGGGTTGTCGGGCGGCGTCCAGGGGATCAGCGGATGCAGCAGCACCGCCTGATCGAACAGGCGCGATCCGTCCAGCATCATGGCCGCCAGAATGTTCGCGCCGTTCGAATAACCCAGGCCGATGACCCGCGACGGCCGGACCTGCGCGATGGCAGCACTGACGAAATACCGCATCGCGGCCCGGCGCTGGGCCAGATCATCCATGTCATAGACCCCCTCGCCCGTGCGGCGAAAGAATCGTGCCGCCCCGTTTTCGCTGACATCGCCTTGCGGCGAGATCACATGCGCCCCCGGCACCAGATCGCTGGCCAGCGCGTGAAACTGGTCCGCGCTGCCCCCTGTGCCGTGAAAGGTCAGCACCAGCGGTCCGCCCGTCTGACCAGTCGTTTCCGAAAACCGATACATGGATCAATCCCCCAAGGGTTGCAGGTGCTGTTCCAGATAGGGCCGCAGGCTCTCGTGCCGCGTCGGCAGTTTCAGGCCCTCGCCCAGATGCGCGCGGTCTTCGTCGCGATCAAAGCCGGGCTCGTTGGTCGCGACTTCGAACAGGACGCCGCCGGGCGTACGAAAGTAGATCGCCCAGAAATAGTCGCGGTCGATGACCGGCGTCACTTGATAACCTGTGTCCAGCAGGGCCTTGCGGACCTCGAGCTGCGCGGCGCGGTTTTCGACGGCGAATGCGATGTGATGCACCGATCCGGCCCCCTGCGTGGCATGGGGTGCGGTTGCCGACGCCTCAAGGTCAATGGTGTCCGCACCGGTACCGCCCGCGACGATGAAGCGGGTCACGTTGTCCCGCGTCTCGGCCTTCTGATAGCCCATGAATTGCAGAAGCTCGGCTGTGGCACCGGTGTCCTGCACACGCAGCGTGGCACCGTGAAAACCCCGGATCGCGTGGTCGGGATCGATACCGTTGCCGGTCCAGCCGTCGCGGCTGTCGTCGGCCACCTCTGTCACGGCAAAGGATTCGCCGTCGAAGGTGCGGAACGCCACGCGCTGTTCGCCGAACCGGTCGATGCGTTGCACATCGGCAGCACCGGCACCCAGACGATCGGCCCAGAACGACAGACTGCCCATGGGGACGGAAAAGACGGTCTCTCCGACCTCGCCCGTGCCATGCTGGCCACGGGCCGCATCGTGAAACGGGAAATAGGTCATGACGCTGCCGGGGGTGCCGACCTCGTCGCCATAATACAGGTGATACACGTCGGGCGCGTCGAAATTGACGGTCTTCTTGACCCGCCGCAGACCCAGCGTCTGCGTGAAGAAGGCATTGGTTTCGGCCGCGTCGGACGCGATGGAGGTGACGTGATGAAGGCCTTTGATCTGGTGCAGCATGATATGCTCCTCATTCCTGATGACTGACAGATAGCACTGGACAGTAGTTGCGATAACCGCAACGCTTTGCGCGAATTCATTGCAGGATGCGCAATAATGTCGGGTCAGCTGGAACAGATCGCGACGTTTCTGGCTGTAGCCGAGGCGCAGGGCTTTGCCCGCGCCGCCAAGACCCTTGGCGTGGCTCCGTCTTCCGTCACGCGCACGGTGTCAGAGTTGGAGACGCGGCTGGGCGTGCAGCTTCTGGTGCGCACGACGCGCCGGGTGTCGCTGACGCAGGCCGGCACCGCATTCAGATCGCAGGTTGCACCGCTTGTGGGCGGGCTGAGCCGTGCGCAGGACGATGTCCGCGCCTTTCAGACGACGTTGAAAGGCACGCTGCGGGTCTCTGCCCCCCTGTCGTTCGGCCTTCATCGCCTTGCCGAACCGCTGATCGCGTTTCGCTCCGACGTGCCTGAAATCGATCTTCAGATCAGCCTGACCGATCGCTTCGTGGACATCCTGGCCGACGATCTGGACATGGCGCTACGCATTTCCGGCGTGCCGACGGACCTGTCGACGATCTGGCGCAAGATCGCACCGGTGCCACGCTCTCTTGTAGCGTCGCCGGAATATCTGAACGCGCGTGGCCGGCCTCAGACGCCCGCTGATCTGACGGATCATACCGCACTTGCCTATGCGCACCTTGTCGAAGGTCCGGTCTGGCAACTGACCGATGCGCAGACGGGACTGACAGAACCTGTGCGTGTCCCGACAGGGTTCAGTTGCGACAACGGCGACCTGCTGGCCCAGATGGCCGTTGCAGGTCAGGGCATCGCCCTTCTGCCCGATTTCCTTTTGCGCGCCGCCATCACCGACGGTCGGCTCGAGAGGTTATTGCCCGGCTGGCACCTGCCCGAAATCTGGCTGACAGCATTTTTCCCGCCATACCGTCGCCTGCCCGCCGCGCTGGACCGGTTCACCGACTGTATCGCGACGACCCTTGGCGGCGCGCCGCTGTAGGCGATCAGGCCGCGCGCAGCCCCAGCATGGCCCGCGCCTGCTGCCATGTCGCGACCGGGCGTTCATACTTTTCGCAGACGGCGACGGTGCGCTGGACCAATGCCGCGTTCGATGGCGCAAGCCGGTCGCGATCCAGCCGGATGTTGTCCTCGAGCCCGGTCCGCGCGTGCCCGCCAGAGGAGATGGCCCAGTCGTTCAGCACCGCCTGATTGGGACCGATCCCAGCGGCACACCACGGCGCACCGGGGAACAGCCGGTTCACGGTCTTGATATAGAAGTCAAAGACCTCTCGGTCCGCAGGCATGGCGTTCTTGACCCCCATGACGAACTGCACATAGGGCATGTCCTTGATCTTGCCTTCCTTGAACAGCCGGGCAGCGCCCAGGATATGGCTCAGATCAAAGGCCTCGACCTCTGGTTTCACGTCATACTTCATCATCTCGGCCGCCAGCCAATCGACCAGATCCGGCGGATTTTCATAGACGCGGCTGGGGAAGTTGTTCGACCCCACAGACAGCGACGCCATGTCGGGCCGCAGCGAGAGCATTCCGCCCCGCGCCTGCCCCGCGCCGGACCGGCCGCCGGTCGAGAACTGGATGATCATGCCGGGACAGTGCTGTTCCAGCCCTTCCTTCAGCAGCGCGAATTTTTCGGGGTCGCTGGTCGTCGATTCGTCCGGATTGCGAACATGCGCGTGGCAGATCGTGGCACCCGCCTCGAACGCGGCCTGTGTGCTTTCGATCTGCTCGGAAATCGAGATCGGAACAGCGGGATTGTCCGCCTTCCTTGGCACCGATCCGGTGATGGCGACACAGATGATGCAGGGGTCAGACATGGCAAACTCCGGTGAATATCGTGGCACTATCGCGCCCGGGTCCCCGAATGAAAAGTCCGGTTTGGCGGTTCAAGACAGCTTGCAAGATTTTTTTCGAAAACTTTATCGCAATTAAACCAGTTTATATCGTGAAGACCGGCCGTCGCGTATCAAAACTCTTAATGATCCGTCGTCGCCGCGTGCAAGCGGGTCCGCGAACGGTCACCCTGCAAACGAGAGATTCAATGTTGAAGTCGACCCAGAGTGCTTTTCTTAATCGAATATGTCGTCACGTCGTCCTGACGGAAGCGGAACGCAGTACGCTATTGCGTTTGGAAGGCCCGTCCCTTCAGCGTGGCAAGCGGGATGACGTGTTTCCGACCGATCGGCCAGAGGACAGAATCGCTATCGTTCGGTCCGGCTGGGTCGTGTCCCGCGTCCACAGCAAGAACAACCAGACCACGATCACGCAGATCTACATGGCGGGCGACCTGATCGGCTTGTCCGACATCGGCTTTGGCGAGCCACCGCACGACACGACGATGCAGACCGACGGGACGATCAATCTGGTCAGCCGTCGCGCCCTGTGTGATCTCGCGACGGAACACCCGCGGCTTTTCGCATTGCTGCTTTCGCTGGCCAGCCTTGACGCGACGGCGCTGAATGATCGCATTCATGCCATTACGCGTTACCCTGCCGAAGACCGGCTGATGCATTTTCTCTTGACCATCAAGGGCAAGTCGGAACAGATCAGCGACCATGTCTCGGACCGGTTTCCCCTGCCGTTGTCGCAGAAAGAGATCGGCGATGCCCTGGGGTTGACCGATATCTACGTCAACCGCTTGTTGCGCGGTCTTCAGAAGTCGGGGCAACTTTCCCTCAGCCGCCCGAATGTCCGCATCACGGATCGGGCAGGCTGGGAAGAGCGGCTGAATTTTCGCGACCGCTACGCGCATGTCGATCTGAGCTGGGCCAGCTGAACGACAAGGGGCTCCGGTGATCCGGAGCCCCTCGCCTTTCGCTAGGCTGACGATACGCGTTACTTGTCGGCTGCTTTCGCCGCCTTGTCGGCGACCCGGTCAGCCGTCTTGCGCGCCTTGTCCTCGGCCTGCGACGCCGCATCCTTGAGGGCGGATTTGGCAGAAGACGCGGCGTCATGGGCGGCGGTATCGAGTTCGGAGCGTGCAGCGCTCAGGGCCCGTTCCGCACGCGAGCGTTCCTCGTGATAGATGCGCTCGGCCTCATCCATCAACGCATCCCGGCGCGCACCAAGATAGCTGTCTTCGGTCCGCGTCTTGGGCAGCAGGGCGGCGATCGCAGCCCCGATCGAAAAGGCGAGCGCACCGATCACGAGAGGCTGACGTTCAAACAGGTCGTTCGCGGAATCGCGACCCGACGACATGGCACGGCCGGCCTGACGGCGCGCTTCAACGGCCCGGTGGCGGGCTGCGATCACACGCTCGCGGGCCGCTTCCGACAGACCTTCCGTGCCTTCGGCCAGCCGTTCGCGCCAGCCACGCGTTTCGGTGCCGGAGTTGTGGCTGCCCTTATGCATGGTTTCATTCGTGTCGTGTGCCGAACTGTGGGCCGCGTCACTTGCGGAGCTCGGAATATCGTTTGCGGCATTGCTCATGGCATGGTCCTTTATGAAATGTGGGTCACTTGTCCCCGTGTGAAGTTCAGGGGCGCGACAGGGTCAGTTTGTCGTCGTCGCGCGCCCAAGTGGGTTCGGGATCATAGGGCGGGATCGGCTGGGATTCGGGCACCACTGTGCCGGCCCAGACATCTGCGTCCCGTTCCAGTCGTGCGGCGGCCGCATCGGCAGGGCTGGTGTCGTAGCGATGTCGTTCGGGAATCGTCGCCGGCTTGACGGGAGCCATGCCGATCCGCGGCTTGCGCGTGCCGTTGCTGCGGTCAGGGGTCACGGCACTGATCGCAAGCCAGGCCACGCCCAAGCCGATGACCGCAAACGGCCAAGGGTTCTTGCGGGCGCTGCGGCTGACCATGTCGCTGGCCGTGGAGATCTGATCGCGCAGGACAGTGGCCACGTCGCTCGTGACGGACCCGACCTGACCGCGCACCTGCGCCGTCACGTCGTTGATCTGGGCACGGACTTGCAACCGGACCTCGTCCATCAGCCCATCGACCGTCAACCGGTCCTGAAGCGTTTCAAGATCACGGCTCAGGCGGGCACGTTCTGCAGCGATGTCCGCCTCGATTTCTGACGGCTTGCGGTAGTCACCGGTCATTGTAGGCCTCCTTCAGCATGTGTGCGTCGGCCTTGAGGTTGTGGGCTGTGCGTGTCGGCGCGATGCTCGACAGCTTCAGCCGCTTGATCCCGACCATCACGAGGATGGCGGCAATGATCAGAACGACGACGCCGACAAGAACCGTGGCCCAAAGCTGCCCGATCCCGGCCAGAACCAGTGCAGAGATCACTGCAGTCGAAAGGACGGAAAGTCCGATGAAGGCTAGGATGACGGCACCGACCAGAAGCCCCAATGCACCGCCGGCGCGTTTGAGGTTCTGGTCCACTTCTGCGCGGGCCAGATCGACCTCCTGCCGCAGCAGGTTGCCGATGCTGCCCAACACGTCCGTCAACAGCGAACCGGTGCTGCGCGGGTCTTGACGTTCCATGTTCACCCCCGCCCGTCAAAGTCTGCGTTGCCATGACGCGGCGGCATGAACTCGTCATTGTCGGCATAGCTGTTGTGTTCTGACGCCTTGGCGAAACGGCTGGCAGCAAAACCGGCAAGAGCCGCGCCTGCAAGGAAGGTCAGCGGATG
Source organism: Loktanella sp. DJP18 (assembly GCF_049310965.1). Classification (NCBI taxonomy): domain Bacteria; kingdom Pseudomonadati; phylum Pseudomonadota; class Alphaproteobacteria; order Rhodobacterales; family Roseobacteraceae; genus Loktanella; species Loktanella sp. DJP18. The sequence goes on from NZ_JBMERN010000036.1 coordinate 33,876, forward strand.
GCGGCGTGCAAAATCGCCGACATCATGCAAGGCTGTCCCGAGATCCTTGTTGCGAATGGCGTCAGACGCATCCGCCAGCGATTCCGCGATCTGCCCAAAGGTGCGTTCCTGCGGGCTGCCCGTGCGGCTTTCCTGTGCGGCCTTGCGCAGGGCTGTGGCGACATTGCCCACCTCTTCCGCGGCGGCACCCTTGGCGGCATCCGCGCGGGAGGTCACTTCGGACCTGATCGTCTCCTTGGCGTCATGGGCCACGGATTTCGCCTGCGCGGTCACGTCGTCCACGACGGTTTTCGCGCGGCCCGACGCATCATGGGCGGCAGCTTCGGCCTGACGCTTGGCGTCGTCGATGGATGGGTTGGTATCGGTCATTGCGCATACTCCGGCTAGGCCGAGGCGGTTCGTATCGAACCGATCTGCGGCGGTTGTGTCATTGGTGACAAAACCGCACAGGCATCCTTTTGGTTCCGGAGTTGCTGGGTTTTTAGGTGGCGGTCATCGTCCGGGCGTGCGAAAGCCCGCGGGATTGCCCGACTGCCACGCCCATGTGCTGGCCGCCATGTCGTCCAGCGTATGCGTCGCACGCCAGCCAAGTTCCGCATGGGCACGCGTGGAATCGGCCTGCATCGCGGCAATGTCGCCTGCGCGGCGCGGGGCAATGACTGTCGGGATCGGATGGCCGGACGCCTTGCGAAACGCCTCGACCATCTGCTGCACGCTGTAGGGCTGGCCGGTCCCGATGTTGAACGGCCGCGCGCCCTTGCGCTGCGTCGCATAGTCGACGGCCGCAACATGGGCGCGCGCGAGATCGACGACATGAATGTAATCGCGCAGCCCGGTGCCATCCGGTGTATCGTAGTCATCGCCGAACACGTTGACATGTGACCGTTGCCCGACAGCGACCTGCGCGATGTAGGGCATCAGGTTGTTCGGCACGTCCGCCGGGTCCTCGCCCAGCGTGGCAGAGGCATGCGCACCGACCGGATTGAAATACCGCAAAAGGACCGCCGACCCGCCGTTGGCCGCAGCCCAGTCGGTCAGGATGTGTTCCGCGATCATCTTGGTGCGGCCATAGACGGACGTGGGGTTCAGGGGATGCGCCTCGTCATAGGGCAGATACACCGGCTCTCCGTAAACCGTGGCCGACGACGAAAAGATGATCCGCCGACACCCTGCGACATCCATCGCCCGCAACAGGGCCAGCGTCCCGTTCACGTTGACGTCGTAATAACCCAGAGGATCGGACATGCTGTCACCGACGGCCTTGAGGCCGGCGAAATGAATCACGACCTCTGGCCGGAAATCCGCCATGACCCTTCGCAGCGTGTCGTCGTGGCGCACATCGCCTTCCACGGCCGTCACCGTCCCGTTGGTCAGCATGCGCACGCGGTCCAGCACGACGGGGCTGGAATTGGCGTAGCTGTCCATCACGCAGACCGCATGTGCCTGCCCCAGCAGTTCGACAAGGGTGTGGCTGCCGATATAGCCTGCCCCGCCAGTCACCAGAACGCGCATGAGTCTCTCCCGCAGCTTCTGGTGCCGTTCCTAGGCGAGGCTGCGTTCGGGATCAATCGCGTGGTGCAGGCATCTCGACCGGGCCGCCCTGTGCCACCCAGTCACCGAACCCGTCGCGCAGGTGTGCCGCGTCGAACCCCATGTCCTGCAAGGCTGCAACGGTCAGCGCCGACCGCCACCCCGACGCGCAGTGGAACACGAACCGCTTGTCCTCTGCAAAAATCGGCTTGTGGTAGGGGCTGGCGGGATCGACCCAGAACTCGATCATCCCGCGCGGCGCATGAAAGCTGCCGGGAATGAACCCGTTCCGGCGTTCGCGAACATCGCGCAGATCGACGATGACGACATCGGGATCGTCCGCCATTGTCATGACCTCCGCGGTATCAAGCTCTGTGATCCGGGCGCGGGCGGCGGCGACCATCTGGGAAACGGGCGTGATCGGCATGCGATTCTGTCCAGACTGCAAGGGCGGCCTGACGCGGGCCTCGCCTTCATTCACACCGGCTGTGCGGTGGGCGTCAAGCGCAGGCGGTCGGCAATGGTGGCAGCGCGGCCACCTTTTCGCGGTCAACTGCGGCTTT
>NZ_JBMERN010000037.1:0-35610 GCF_049310965.1 Loktanella sp. DJP18
ATCCCGCTACGCTGGAGGCTTTGCGTCACGACCCAAAACGGTGCATGGATTTCCTGCGACATCAGACATATGCTCTGTCCCCAAGACCCATCGATGCGAACAAGCTGGGTCACGACTTTGAGGCAAAGCATAGGGTGCGCCATGGCGGTGGGAATCTTCGACAGCGGATTGGGCGGGCTGACCGTCTATGAGGCGATACACAAGCGGCTGCCGGACTTGCCGCTGGTCTATCTGGGCGACAATGCGAACGCCCCCTACGGTGTGCGCGATGCGGATGATATCTATGATCTGACGACGCAGGCCACGCAGCGTCTGTTCGATGCAGGCTGCGATCTTGTGATCCTGGCGTGCAATACTGCCAGTGCCGCTGCCCTGCGCCGCATGCAGGAAGGCTGGGTGCCCAAGGGCAAGCGCGTGCTGGGCGTCTTCGTCCCGCTGATCGAAGCGCTGACCGAACGTGAATGGGGTGACAATTCCCCGCCGCGCGAGGTCGCGGTCAAGCACGTCGCCCTGTTTGCCACCCCCGCGACCGTGCGCAGCCGCGCGTTCCAGCGTGAACTGGCCTTCCGCGCGATTGGTGTCGATGTGGAGGCGCAGGCCTGCGGCGGTGTCGTCGACGCGATCGAGGACGGTGATTTCATCCTGGCCGAGGCACTGGTGCGGAGCCATGTCGACGCGTTGAAACGCAATATGCCGGACCCCGATGCCGCCATGCTGGGTTGCACCCACTATCCGCTGATGGCTGAGGTGTTTCAGGACGCGCTGGGCGCTGATGTAAAGGTTTTCTCGCAGGCCAATCTGGTGGCCGAGAGCCTGGCACATTACCTTGACCGACGACCGGAGATGGTCGGCAAGGGGACCGAGTCTCTGTTTCTGACGACGGGCGATCCCAAGCGGGTGTCGAGCCGCGGGACGCAATTCCTCAAGCATCCCATCACCTTCACGGCAGCCTGACGGCCGCCCTGTTGTGGCCGGCGCGCCGGTGCCTTAAATTCCACCCCAAAGGGGAACCACTCCATGACCCATAACGTCGCCATCCTGGGCGCTTCCGGCTATACGGGCGCGGAACTTGTGCGTCTGATCGCAACCCATCCGTCGCTGAACATCACCGGCCTGTCCGGCAATTCGAAGGCCGGCATGGCCATGGCGGATGTCTTTCCGCACCTGCGCCATCTGGACCTGCCTCGGCTCACGACGATCGAGGACATGGACCTGTCCGGCGTCGATCTGGTGTTCTGCGCGCTGCCGCATGCCACGTCGCAGGCCGTCATCAAGAACCTGCCGACGCATCTGAAGATCGTTGACCTTTCGGCCGATTTCCGGCTGCGCGACCCGGCGGATTACGAAAAGTGGTATGGCAAGCCGCATGCGGCGCTGGAGTTGCAGAAGGAGGCCGTTTACGGCCTGACCGAATTCTATCGCGACGAGATCAAGGGCGCGCGGCTGGTGGCCGGGACGGGATGCAATGCCGCGACCGGGCAATATGCGCTGCGGCCGCTGATCGCGGCGGGGGTCATCGAGCTTGACGACATCATCATCGACCTGCTGGCTGCCGTGTCGGGCGCGGGCCGGTCGCTGAAGGAAAATCTGCTGCACGCGGAATTGTCGGAAGGCGCGCATGCCTATTCCGCGGGCGGCACGCACCGTCATCTGGGCGAGTTCGATCAGGAATTCTCGCTGGTCGCGGGGCGTCCGGTGCAGGTGCAGTTCACGCCGCATCTGATCCCGGCGAACCGGGGTATCCTGGCGACCGTCTATGTGAAGGGCGACGCGGAGGAGGTGCATCGCACGCTGTCCGATGCCTATGTGGACGAGCCGTTCCTGATCGTGCTGCCACTGGGGCAGCATCCGTCGATCAAGCACATCCGGGCCAGCAACTTCTGCCACATCGGCGTCGTGAAGGACCGGATAGCCGGGCGCTGCCAGATCATCGCGACGCTGGACAATCTGACCAAGGGGTCGAGCGGGCAGGCGTTGCAGAACGCGAACCTGATGCTGGGCCTGCCCGAGACAGAGGGCCTGATGCTGGCCCCGGTGTTTCCATGAAGGGTAACGTGCGATGAGGGGATTGAAGAAGAAGCGGCGCGTTCAGGTGCTGGCGCTGTCCGGCGTGTGCCTCGCGGCCGTGCTGGGTCTATTAGCGCTGCTGCCGGACGATTCGTTCCAGTTCTTCCGCTCTCCCAGTGAGGTCGCAGCCGATCCGCCACGCGAGACGGAGCTGTTCAGGATCGGTGGACTGGTGGAGGAAGGCACGATCGTGCGCGGCACCGGGACCGAAGTGCAATTCAGTGTGACGGATGGCGGTGCCTCTATTCCCGTGACCTACACGGGCATCCTGCCGGACCTCTTTGCCGAGGGCCAAGGCATGGTCGGACAGGGACGTTACGTGAACGGCACCTTTCAGGCCGTTGAAATACTTGCAAAACACGATGAGTCCTACATGCCGAAGGAAGTGCTGGACGCGCTGAAGGAACAGGGCGTCTATGTGGCACCGGACGCTGCGGTCGCCACCAATTAACTACCCAACGTGATCTTCGGTCCTGCAATCACAGCAGGGGAAGATCATGCAGAGCGTGCAGGAGATCGCCGCCGACATCGTGCGGCGCGAGGGCGGTTTCGTCGACGATCCCGCCGATCCGGGCGGGGCCACGAACCACGGTGTCACGATCCACACGATGCGCCGCTTGGGCCTTGACGTGACGGGCGACGGCAAGGTCGACGTGTCCGATGTGCGGCGTCTGACGCAGGATCAGGCCACCGGGCTATTCATACAGCATTACTTCGACCGGCTCGGAATCGCACGGCTGCCAGACCCGCTGCAATCCAGTGTCTTTGACATGAATGTCAACGCCGGCAACAATGCCGTCAAGATTTTGCAACGCCTTTTCAACGCGATGCGCGTCGATGTTGCAGTCGATGGCGTCATCGGTCCAAAGACGGTTGCGGCGGCCGAGTGGGCAATGGCGGCGGCACCCGGTCACCTTGTCGACGCCTACGGGATCGCGCGGCGCAACTATTATTATGCGCTGGCCGACAGTCGTCCGGCGAGCCGGAAATACGCGCGGCGACAGGATGGCGGCAAGGGCGGGTGGATCACGCGGGCTGAAGAGTTCATGGCGCCGCGTTATCGACTGACAGACGCACAACATCGGGCAAGGGTTGCAAAATGGGACTGATGAGCAAGGTGTTGGGCTGGGTCGTTGGCGGCGGTGGCGGTGCGCTGGTGCAAACGGTCGAGGCTCTTCGCGAGAACAGCGAAAAGGGAGGCGCACGCATTTCGGACGAGAAGATCGCGGCGCTGGCGCAATTCGCGGCAGAGTTTCAGGGCGCGCGACCCGGGCTTTTCGACCGGATGATCGACGGCTTGAACCGCCTGCCACGCCCCATGCTGGCGTTCGGCACGCTGGGCCTGTTCGTGTCCGCGATGGTCAGCCCCGCGTGGTTTTCCAGCCGGATGGTCGGCGTCGCCCTGATCCCCGAACCCCTGTGGTGGCTGATGGGCGCGATCGTCAGCTTCTACTTCGGGTCGCGATATCAGGCCAAGGGACAAGAGTTCCAGCGCTCGGTCCACGAGACGGTGCTGATGGGGCAGGCCCTTGTCGCGGACAAGGTGAACGATGAACCGGAGGCACCGGTCCTGACCCGGACATCGCGGGACGCCGACGCCTTTGCCGACAACGCAGCACTGGCGGATTGGTGGGGGCAGGCGCGTGCAGAGTGACTGGATGGACGGTGTCGAGAAGCGGCTGATCGATCTCGAGACCCACAATGCCGTCAACAGCGTGCACCGCGCGAACGTCGCGGACCGCCTGCTGGCGATCGAGGACACGCTGAAGTGGCTGGTCCGCCTGATCATCGGTGCGCTGATCGTGGGTGGCGTCACCTACGCCATGCAAGGCGGCTTCACCGTCTGAGGCAATGCGGCGCACGTCGAATTGTGCGCCGCCCCGTATCCCGCGCGGTCGCGATGCGCTAGAACCGGGACATGTTGATCGAACTTGCCCATTTCGCCCTGATTCTGGCCTTTGGCGTGTCCATCGCCCAGATGATCGTTCCCCTGATCGGGGCCCACAAGGGCTGGCGCGGCTGGATGGCCTTCGCAGAGCCTGCGGCGAACAGCCAGCTCATCCTCGTGGGGTTCAGCTTTGCCGTTCTGATGCACGCCTTCATCGTGTCGGATTTCAGCCTGGCGCTGGTCTATGCCAACAGTCACACGGCCAAGCCGCTGCTCTACAAGATCAGTGGCGTCTGGGGTAATCACGAGGGATCGATGCTGCTGTGGGTGCTGATCCTGGCGCTGTTCGGGGCCTCTGCCGTGTGGTTCGGCGGCAATTTGCCCGCTACGCTCAAGGCGCGGGTTCTGGCGGTGCAGGCCAGCATTTCAGTCGCTTTCTATGCCTTCATCATCTTCACCTCGAATCCGTTCCTGCGCCTGCCCGAGGCACCGCTGAACGGGCGGGACCTCAATCCGCTGTTGCAGGACCCCGGGCTCGCGTTTCATCCCCCCTTTCTTTATCTCGGCTATGTCGGGCTGAGCATGACCTTCAGCTTTGCCGTCGCCGCCCTGATCGAGGGGCGGGTCGATGCCGCCTGGGGACGCTGGGTGCGGCCCTGGACGCTTGCGGCCTGGGTGTTCCTGACCGTGGGCATCGCACTGGGGTCCTGGTGGGCCTATTACGAGCTGGGCTGGGGCGGCTTCTGGTTCTGGGACCCGGTCGAGAATGCGAGCTTCATGCCCTGGTTGATCGCGGCGGCGCTCCTTCACTCTGCCATCGTGGTGGAAAAACGCGAGACGTTGAAAAGCTGGACGATCCTGCTGGCGATCCTGGCCTTCGGATTTTCGCTGCTGGGGACATTCATCGTGCGGTCGGGCGTGCTGACCTCGGTCCACGCCTTTGCCAACGACCCCGAGCGGGGGGTGTTCATCCTGTTGATCCTCGGCATCTTCCTCGGCGGGTCGCTGACGCTTTATGCGGCGCGGGCCGGGGTGATGCAGGCGCAGGGCGCGTTCGGCACCGTCAGCCGCGAAAGCGCACTGGTATTGAACAACATCCTGCTGGCGGTCAGCGCGTTCGTTGTGTTCATCGGCACGATCTGGCCACTGGTCGCGGAATTGGCCTTCGGGCGCACGCTGTCGGTCGGACCACCATTCTTTGACGCGGCCTTCACACCGTTCATGGTGCTGCTGGCGATCGTGCTGCCGCTGGGGTCGATGCTGGCTTGGAAGCGCGGCAGCCTGGGACGGGCGCGGTTGCCGCTCGCGGGGCTGGCAGTGCTGTCGATGGCGCTGGCGGGACTGTTCTACGCGATCTTTGCCGGGCGATCGCTGCTTGGTCCGGCGGGTGTCCTGCTGGGCGTCTGGGTCGTCGGCGGTGCCGCCCTCGATCTGTGGCTGCGCGCCGGGCGCGGGTCGCTGACCAACCGGTTGGGGCGCATCATGCGCCTGCCGCGCGGCGACTGGGGCAAGACGATTGCGCATGCGGGCATGGGGGTGACCATCTTCGGTGTCGCGGCGATGACCGCCTGGCAGCAGGAAGACATTCGCGTGGCCCGCCTGGGTGAGACTTTTGAGGTTGGAGCCTACAGCTTTACCCTTGATGACGTGCAGGCGGTCGACGGGCCGAACTATGCCTCGACCTTTGCCACGGTGACGGCGATCCGGGACGGTGGCGCGCCGATGGTGTTGACCCCGGAAAAGCGGTTCTACCCGGTGGCGCAGATGGCGACGACCGAGGCCGCGATCAGCAACGGCATCCTGCGTGACCTTTATGTCGTGATCGGCGACGCGCAGGACAGCGGCGGCTTTGCGATGCGTGTCTACATCAAACCCTTTGCGAACTGGATCTGGGGCGGCGCGATCCTGATGGCGATCGGGGGAATGGTGTCGTTGAGCGACCGCAGGCTGCGCTTTGCCGTTGGTGCGCGGCGCGGCACAGTGGTCGCTGCGGAATGAAGCGGCTGCTGCTGATCTTGATGTTGGCCGCGTCGCCTCTGTGGGCGGTGCAACCATCGGAAATGCTGGCCGATCCGGTGCTGGAGGCGCGGGCCCGTGAGATTTCCGAAGGACTGCGCTGCCCGGTCTGCCAGAACGAAAGCATCGACGAATCCAACGCGCCGATCAGTCACGAGCTGCGCGTGCTGCTCCGCGAACGTCTGGTCGCGGGCGACAGCGATCAGGAGGTCGTTGATTTTCTGGTCGCGCGCTTTGGTGAATTCGTCCTGCTGGAACCGGACCGCCGCGGGGCGAACCTGATCCTCTGGGCGGCAGCCCCGGTGCTGTTGCTTCTGGCGCTGACGGTCGGCTGGGTGACGATCCGCCGCCGTGCACCGGCAGAAACCCGGCTGTCCGAGGCTGAGCAAGCCGAACTGGACCGCATTCTGCGCTCGTGACGTGCGGTTCCGCTTTATCCGGCGGGGTCGCCGGTTAGTCTGACGCAAAGGTCAGAGGAGCCGCCACATGGATTACCAAGCGATCACCGTCGAAACCCGCGACGACGTGGTGACGATCACCCTCAACCGCCCGGAAAAGATGAACGCGCTCGGCACGCAGATGCGGGCCGAGGTGACGCAGGCCTTCACGGCGGCCCCGGATATGGGGCGCGTTGCCGTGCTGACCGGGGCCGGGCGGGCGTTCTGTTCCGGGCAGGACCTGGGCGACAGGGCGTCCGGAGCGGACATCGATCTCGAACGGACGCTGCGCGACGAATACGTGCCGATGCTGCGGGCGATCATCGATTGCCCCATCCCGACCATCGCCGCGGTGAACGGTCCCGCCGCCGGGGCGGGTGCGAACCTCGCTCTCGTGGCCGACGTCGTCATTGCATCGTCCGACGCCTACTTCGTGCAGGCCTTCGCGCGGATCGGCCTGATCCCCGACGCGGGCGGGACATGGTTCCTGCCGCGCCAGATGGGGCTGGCCCGCGCGATGGGCGCATCCCTGTTCACCGACAGCATCAGTGCGCAGCAGGCCGCAGACTGGGGCATGATCTATGAGGTGGCCGCTGCCGCCGACTTTGCCGATCACTGGCAGGCGCGGGCGGTGCAATTGGCGACCGGTCCGACGCAGACCTACACCCATATCAAGGCGGCGCTGCGCGCGTCGTTCGGCAACAGCCTGGACGAACAGCTGGAGCTGGAGGCGCGGCTTCAAGGCAAATGCGGCCAGACCCGCGATTTCCGGGAAGGTGTCGGTGCCTTCCTCGAAAAGCGCCCCGCACGGTTCGAGGGACGCTAGGTCGCGGGAACAAGCATCTGGCGGTCAGGTTGAACCAGCAACAGAAACGTTCCAGGAGCATTGCCATGTCTGTCGATATCGCAGCCAAAGACGACCCGCTTTTCACATCCGCCGATATGGGGGCGATCGCGCTGCCCAATCGGATCCTGATTGCCCCGCTGACCCGCAATCGCGCAGAGCCGGATGGCGTGCCGGGCGACCTGGCCACGACTTATTACCGGTAGCGCAGCAGTGCCGGGGTCATCATCACCGAGGCCACGCAGGTCTCGCCGATGGGCAAGGGCTATCTGGACACGCCGGGCATCCATACCGAGCAGCAGGCGCATCAGTGGAAGAAGATCGTCGAGGCCGTCCATGCGGAAGGCGGCAAGATCGTCATCCAGCTTTGGCATGTCGGGCGGATCAGCCATGTCTCGCTGCTGCCAGAGGGGCGTGTGCCGGTCTCGGCCAGTGCCAAACGGGCCGACCAGCAGACCTTTACCGCAAACGGATTCGAGGATTGTTCCGAACCAGAAGCCCTGACGATCGACGGGATCAGGGACACCATCGAGGAATACCGCGAAGCGGCGCGTCTGGCAAAGCTCGCCGGGTTCGCCGGGATCGAGGTCCATGCGGCGAACGGCTACCTCATCGACCAGTTTCTGCAGGACGGCGTGAACGATCGCACCGATGACTACGGTGGCAGCATCGAAAACCGGATGCGGTTTCTGAAGGAGGTGCTGGACGCCGTGGCCGATCACTGGGAGCCGCGGCAGACTGGCGTGCGCCTGTCGCCGCTCGGTCAGTCCAACGATATGTCCGACAGTGACCCGGAGGCGCATTTTGCTGAAGTCTACAAAATGCTGAACGGTTACGATCTTGCCTACCTGCATGTGGTCGAGGCATTTCCCGGCAGCGATGATGGCGGCCGCGACCTGATCCGGCGGTTGCGTCAGCATTACACCGGGTTTTACATCGCGAATGGCGGCTACGACGACGACATGGCGCCCGATGCGATCCGCAAGGGTCATGCCGACGCCGTGGCGTTCGGGCGGCCATTCATCGCAAACCCCGATCTGCCAAAGCGGATCAAGCTTGGCGCGCAGATGAACACACCCGACCAGGACACATTCTACGGCGGTGGCAAGGAAGGCTACATCGACTACCCGACGCTGGAGGAGGCCAAGGCGGCCTGAAACCGGCGACGCGGCTTATTCATCGCGATTACGGGGTGCCCGGCTCGTCCGGGTGCCCCACTCTGCGTGGTCCCGTCAGACGTTGCCGATCGGTGCGCCGGCACCGACGGTGCCAACCGAGGTGGATATGAGTTCGTGTTGCTGACCGTCGTCGGTGCCGCAAGTGAGCTTGTCGTCGCAGTCTCGGCTGCTGTCAGCCCACCGACGACATCGTTGCCGCTTGTTTCGTAGGCGACAAATCGATGGTGCGGTCGGCGTAGAATATCAGCGGCCCGCCATCGCTGCCTCCGACGGGGATGTCGACATTGGGCAGCCGTTCATGGTTACCGCTGCTCCCCAGGTTTCAGCGAACCCGTCCGTTGGGTGCCTTCTTTCCCGACCGACGTCAGGCGCACGCCGAAGTCCTGACGACTGATTTTCGCGAAGGTCAACGGCTGATCGGCATGCGACAGCGTGAACGGAGTGCCTGCGACATCGCCGGTGCCGATAACGAATTGGACGCCGCCGTCTATTTTGCCGAACACCTAGATCACTTTGCCGTTCATGTTGGGGTAGTTGTCGACCTAGGTTACGCTATCGGCCCTCGGCAGACGACCGGTCAGGTAAGAGCCGCTGACCGTCTTGCCCGTGGTCCAATTGGCCTCGGCTAGGTCGAGCTACAAGGCGTCGCGCAATTTTCGGCCATTCTGACCATTCTTCTACTCTCGTCCGTTGAACGCGGGCCGTGCGTGCAGGTGTCACGCCGCCGGGTGGCCCCGCGGCGTGTGGTTGGTTCAGCGCTTTTCGATGTCGATGTAGTCGCGCGCGGTCTCGCCCATGTAAAGCTGCCGCGGACGACCGATCTTCAGTTGCGGATCGGACAGTTGTTCCTGCCACTGGCTGACCCAGCCGATGGTCCGCGACACGGCAAAGATCGGCGTGAACATGGACGTCGGGAAGCCCATCGCCTCCAGAATGATTCCCGAATAGAAATCGACGTTCGGGAACAGCTTCTTTTCGGCAAAGTAGGGGTCGTCCAACGCGGCCTTTTCCAGCGCCTTGGCGACTTTCAGGGTCTCGTTGTTCTCGATCCCCAGAAGGTCCAGCACCTCGTCAGCGGATTCCTTCATCACCGTCGCACGCGGATCGAAGTTCTTGTAGACGCGGTGGCCGAAGCCCATGAGGCGGAAGGGATCTTCCTTGTCCTTGGCCTTCGCGATGAATTCGGGGATGCGGTCGACGGTCCCGATCTCGCGCAGCATCTCGAGACAGGCCTGGTTGGCGCCACCGTGCGCCGGACCCCAGAGGCAGGCGATGCCGGCAGCGACGCAGGCAAACGGATTGGCACCCGAAGACGAGGCCAGCCGCACGGTCGAGGTCGAGGCGTTCTGTTCATGGTCGGCGTGCAGCGTGAAGATGCGGTCCATCGCACGGGACAGGATCGGGTCGACCTGATACTGCTCTGCCGGGACGCTGAAACACATATGCAGAAAGTTCGATGCATAATCGAGGTCATTGCGCGGATACACGAAGGGCTGGCCGACGTGATACTTGAAGGCCATCGCGGCGATCGTCGGCATCTTGGCGATCAGGCGAAAGGCCGCGACCTCGCGCTGGCGCGGATCGTTGATGTTCGTGCTGTCATGATAGAAGGCAGACATCGCGCCGACCACGCCCACCATGATCGCCATCGGATGCGCATCGCGACGGAAGCCACGGAAAAACATCATCATCTGTTCGTGCAGCATCGTGTGATGCGTCACGAGGTATTCGAATTCTTCAAGCTGTTCCGAATTCGGCAGTTCGCCGTTCAGCAGCAGATAGCAGACCTCCAGGTAATGCGAATGGGCGGCGAGCTGGTCGATCGGATAGCCCCTGTGCAGCAATTCGCCCTTGTCGCCGTCGATAAAGGTGATCGTGCTGTCGGTCGACGCGGTCGAAGTGAAGCCGGGGTCGTAGGTAAAGACACCTGCCTGTGCATAAAGTTTGCGGATGTCGATGACATCGGGACCGGCGGTCGGCGTGAGGATCGGCAGATCGTAGCTTTGCCCGCCGATGGTCAGCGTCGCGGTCTTGGTGGATTCGGCCATGTCAGTCCCTTATGTCTGCGGCCACCGTGCTGGCGCGCCGCGTATCATCCGTGTTCTGCCGCCTGTCTGACGCAAAAGCGTAAGCGAAACGTAACTAGCTGGCAGTAGCGGCCCGCAGACGGGACAAGGTCTCATCCCGTCCAAGGACCAGCATCATGTCAAAGACACTGGGAGAGACCGACCGGCCGGCTAGGGCTGCGCGCAGCGGCCCCGCAAGCTTGCCCAGTTTGGTGTCCCGGGCGGTCGCAAAGGCGGCGAGGGCCTCCTCCAGCGTCGTGCGGTCCCACGTAACATTTTGCAATTGCGGCGTCAATTCGCCGATGAATTGCTGCGCTGTGGCATCAAGCTGGGCGGCGGCTTTCTCGTCCGGCACGATGGGTGTTTCAGAAAGGATAAAGTGGGCCTTTTCAATGATCTCCGGGAAGGTCTTCGCGCGCTCTTTGAGGTGTGGCATGGCGGCCAGAAGCCCCACGCGCTGACGCGTGGTCAGGGACATGGCACCGATGGCTGCCAAGTATCCCTCCAGTTCGTGCAGCAGTGCAGCATCGTCTCCGGCGGCGATATGCTGGCCGCTGATATGCTCCAGTTTTTTCAGATCGAACCGCGCCGGCGACTTGCCGATGCCGTCCAGATCGAACCACGCCTGCGCCTGTGCGTCGGTAAAGAATTCGTCGTCGCCGTGGCTCCACCCCAAACGCGCGAGGTAGTTGCGCATGCCCGCCGCCGGGAACCCCATCTTCTGATAATCGCTGGCGGCCGTCGCGCCGTGGCGTTTCGACAGCTTCTTGCCATCCGCGCCGAAGATCAGCGGAATATGCGCGAGCACCGGTTTGTCCCAACCCATCGCGTCGTAGATCATGTTCTGACGAAAGGCGTTCGACAGGTGATCGTCGCCGCGGATCACATGAGTCACGCCCATGTCGTGATCATCCACCACGACGGCCAGCATGTAGACCGGCGTCCCGTCGGACCGCAACAGCACCATGTCGTCAAGCTGGTCGTTCGACCACGTCACGTCGCCCTGGACCGCGTCGTGCAGCGTCGTGGACCCGTCGCGCGGGGCCTTCAGCCGCAGCGCATAGGGCGCGTCCGGGTGGTCGGCCTCTGCCACGTCGCGCCAAGGCGAGCGGAACAGGGTCGACCCCTTGTTTTCGCGGGCCTTCTCGCGGAAAGCCTCGATTTCATCCGGGGTGCTGAAACACTTGAACGCTGTCCCGGCCGCCAGCATCTGATGCGCAACCTCCGCATGGCGGCCAGCACGGGTGGCCTGGCTGACGGGGTCGCCGTCCCAGTCGAGACCGAGCCAGCGCAGCCCGTCCAGGATGACCTGCGTGTTTTCGGGGTTGGACCGGGCGATGTCTGTATCCTCAACCCGCAGCAGGAACGTGCCGCCGTGGCCGCGCGCATAAAGCCAGTTGAACAGTGCCGTGCGCGCGCCGCCGATGTGGAGGGCCCCAGTGGGCGAAGGGGCAAAGCGGGTGACGGGTGGCGGCGGGGACATCGAAGACATGCGGAGTTAACCTTTGATTTACCTGAATGGCGCAGGGTCGACCTGAGCATCGGGATAGGCAAAGCGGGGGACGGAAACAAGTGCAAGCGGTGCTGCGCGATGCCTTGCTGGCGCAGCGGGGAGGACTGATCGGTTGGCTGCCGGTCTGCCTTGGCATCGGCATCGGCGGCTATTTCGCGCTGCCACGGGAACCGGACGGATGGGTCTGGCCGGCCCTGGCGGTCGGAATGCTGGCTTGTGTCCTTTGCGCGCGCCTGGTGCCGGTGACGCTGCGGGCGCTGCTTCTGGGGCTGGCGACCGTGGTTGTCGGTCCCTTGCTGGCCAAGGCAGAGTCGTCCTGGGTGGCCGGGCCGGTGCTTGGCTTCCGGTATTACGGACCCATCGAAGGGCGGCTGGTCGAGATCGACCAGTCCGCGTCGGAGGCGGTGCGCCTGACCCTCGACAGCGTGCGCCTCGACCGCATGGAACCGGCCCGCACGCCAGTGCGTGTGCGCGTGTCGTTGCACGGGGAACAGCCGGATGCACCGTTCCTGCCGGGCGAGACATTGATCCTGACGCGACACCTGTCTTCGCCGCCGGGCCCCGCCGAACCCGGCGGATTCGACTTCCGGCGGTTCGCCTGGTTCAACGAACTGGGTGCGATCGGATATACGCAGACACCTGTGCTGACCCTGACGGCACCGACGTCGGATTGGCACCTTGCGGTCTTTACCGCGCGGATGCGGATATCGACGGCGATCCAGGCGGCGCTGCCCGGCGATCCGGGCGGCTTCGCGGCGGCCCTGGCGATCGGTGATCGGTCGGGGATGAGTGTCGCCAGCCAGCAGAACCTGCGCGACGCCAACCTCTATCATATCGTCTCGATCTCGGGCTTGCACATGGGGATGCTGACCGGGTTCATCTTCGTCATCCTGCGCGTCGGCCTGTCCCTGTGGCCTGCGCTGGCCCTGCGCGTTCCGGTCAAGAAGATCGCGGCCGTCGTCGCCCTGATCGTCGGTGCCGTCTATCTGGCCCTGTCGGGCGGCGACGTGGCCACGGAAAGGTCATACATCATGGTCGCCGTGCTGCTTGTCGCGATCCTGCTGGACCGCCAAGCCCTGTCGCTGCGCGGGCTGGCAGTGGCGGCGATCATCGTGCTGGTGATGCATCCCCACGCCCTGACCGGGCCGGGGTTCCAGATGTCGTTCGCGGCGACGGCTGCGCTGATCGTCGCCTTTCGCGCACTGCGCGGCAGTCATCTGCGACCGCCCTGGGTGCGGGCGGGGGTGACGCTGGTCATATCCTCGCTGGTTGCAGGTCTCGCCTCGGCCCCTTTCGCGGCCCTGCATTTCAACCAGATTTCGCACTATGGTCTGATCGCCAACCTGGTCACGGTGCCGATGATCGGTGCCGTCGTAATGCCGGCCATGGTCGCGGCGGCGGTTCTGGCCCCGGTCGGCCTGGCGCCTGCGGCCCTGTGGGTCGCGGGACTGGGCCTGCGCTGGACCCTGATCGTGGCCGAAACCGTGGCCGGCTGGGACGGGGCTGTCAGTCATGTCAAGACGCCAGCCCCAGAGGTGTTGCCCATCCTTGCCCTGGCACTGCTTTGGGTGATCCTGTGGCAGGGGCGCGCACGCTGGGGAGGTCTGGCCGGTGTGGTCGCAGCCCTCGTGCTATGGGTGCAATCCCCGCGACCGACGCTGCTGGTGGCGGACAGCGGCGGTCTGATCGGCTTGCTCGGGCCAGAGGGGCGGTCGCTGTCGGCACCGCGCGGCGACGGTTTCACCGCGGGAATCTGGATGGAGAACGACGGTGCCCCGGTGGATCAGGAGTTGGCGGCGCAACGCCCCGGTCTGATTGGTGCGGAAGGTCAGACGAGCGCCGTGATGGGCGGTTCACGCATCCTGCAAGTGCGCGGCAAGACGGCACTTGTGGGCATCGCGGACTGCAACGGTGCCGATGTGCTGATCACGAACCAGCCTGTGGCGGGGCAGCGCCCCTGCGCCGTCTACGATCCGATCCGCCTGCGCCAGACGGGCGCGCTGGCGTTCAACCTGGCAGCGGATGGAACGCTGGTCATCACCACCGCGTCGGATCTTGCGGGACAGCGTCCATGGACGATGTCACCGCCGCGCCGGCCATCGCTAGCCGTGCCGGATCAGTAGGTGCGGATCAACCCGACAAGCTTGCCCTGCACCTTGACCTGATCGTCGCGGTAGACCCGAGTCTCATACGCCGGGTTTGCGGCCTCCAGCGCGATGGAAGAGCCGTTGCGGCGAAAGGTTTTCAACGTGGCCTCCTGATCATCGACCAGCGCCACCACGATGTCGCCGCTGTTGGCGGTCGTCGTTTCGCGGATCACCACGACGTCGCCGTCATTGATCCCGGCCTCGATCATCGAATCGCCTTTGACTTCCAGTGCGTAATGTTCGCCCCTGCCCAGCATCGACTGCGGCACGGCTACGGAATGCGACACCTCTGATATGGCGGCGATCGGCACACCGGCGGCGATGCGGCCCATGACGTTGAGTTCGACCGCGGCGACGGTCGAGATGCGCTGCGCCGCAGGCGGCACGCTGTCGGGACGGTCGCCGTCGATGACCTGCGGCCTGAACCCCCCGCGTGCATGTTTTTCCGCCATGGCATCGGGCAGTTTCACGATCTCCAATGCGCGGGCGCGGTGGGCCAGACGGCGAATGAAGCCCCGTTCCTCCAGCGCCGTGATCAGGCGATGGATGCCGGATTTGGACCGCAGATCAAGCGCTTCCTTCATTTCATCAAAGCTGGGCGGCACACCGTCCCGCTGGATGCGGGTATGAATGAAATTCAGCAGGTCGAGCTGTTTCTTGGTCAGCATGTCGGGCCCATCAATCAGGTGGCGCAAGGCGCATTTCACCTTACGTTCTATCCCTGTTCCCCTTTTGTGTCAAACCCCTAAAGGAGGATCACGTCGATCAGGTCACCGGGCAGGCGGGGGCCGTCGTCGGGTGGGCGCACGGCCAATGCGTTGGCCTGCGCCAGCACCGACAGCAACGACGAGTCCTGCCGGTCGCATACCGTGACCGCGTCATCCGCCAAGCTGGCCCGCATGTAGTGGGCGCGCGGGCCGTTGGCGGGCAGGGTGCCGGTTAGCGTGGCCTTGCGGCGCGGTGCTGCTGCCGTACCAAGGCCCTGCATGGCCCGCAACAGCGGCAGCAGAAAGACATGGCCGCAGACCATCGCGGACACCGGATTACCCGGCAAACCGACCATCGCCGCATCCCCGATCCGACCCGCCATCAGTGGCTTTCCGGGGCGCATCGCGACCTTGTAGAAGGCGCGGTCCATGCCTTGACCTTCGGCCGCGGCCCCGACGAGGTCGTGATCCCCGACCGACGCACCGCCGATGGTCACGATCAGGTCGGCTCCCTGTGCCAGACGGAACGCAAGTCCCAGACTTTCGTGATTGTCGCGAGCGATGGGCAGCAGGCGCGGTGCCGCACCATGTTGCGCCAGCAGGGCGGCCAGCCCGTGACTGTTGGACGCGATGATCTGATCGGGACCTGGCACCTCGCCTGGTTGCACGAGTTCGTCACCGGTCGCGATGATGGCGACGACGGGTTTGCGCGTGACCGGAACCGTGGCGATGTTCATCGCGGCCAGCAGGGCGATGTCGTTCGGGCCTAGCAGGCGTGGGCCGCGCATCACTGTGCCGGCGGTGAAATCGGTGCCGGCCGGGCGGACATGGGGGCCGGTGTCTAGGTCGCCGTGCAGGGTGATCGTGTCGCCCGCGCGGTCCACGTCCTCTTGTATGACCACGCGGTCGGTACCATCCGGCAGGGGCGCGCCGGTGAATATCCGCACGGCCTCGCCCGGTCCGACGGCCCCGCCGAACCGGTGCCCGGCGGCGGACGTGCCGATGACGGTGAACTGCGCACCCGGATGCGCCGCCACATCCGCGACCGCGTAGCCGTCCATCGCGGACGCGGGGAAAGGCGGCTGCGTGCGCTGCGCCACGACGTCGCGTGCCAGGACGCGCCCATGCGCCTGCCCCAGCGGCACGTCCTCCGCACCCAGTGGCGTCACCAGCGCGAACAGCGCGGCGAGGGCATCCTCGACGCTGATCATTCCGCCTCGAAGCGGCCCGACTTGCCGCCGTCCTTCAGCGTCACGCGGATGCCGCCGATCACCATGTCCTTCTGCACTGCCTTGACCATGTCATGCACGGTCAGCGCCGCGACCGACACGGCGGTCAGCGCCTCCATCTCGACCCCGGTCTGGCCGGTGGTCTTGACCGTGGCCGTGATGCGCACGCCGGGCAGGCCGGGGTCTGGGGTCAGGTCGAGCGAGACCTTGGTGATCGGCAGCGGATGGCAAAGTGGGATCAGGTCTGAACACCGCTTTGCCCCCATGATGCCGGCCAGCCGCGCCGTCCCCAGCACGTCGCCCTTGGCGGCACGCCCCTCCATCACCAGCGCCAGCGTGGCCGCATCCATGGTGATGTGACCCTCTGCCACGGCAATGCGCGACGTCACCGGCTTGTCGGACACATCGACCATGTGGGCGCGGCCCTGATCGTCGAAGTGCGACAAGGCCATGTCAGAACCCCGCCGGCTTCATCGGGTTGGCCATCAGGCTGCGCGTCGCTTTCTCCACGTTCTCGTGGCGCATCAGGCTTTCGCCGACAAGGAAGCAGCGTGCGCCGTAACGGGCGAGATCGGACAGGTCCGCCGGGCCGGTCAGACCGCTTTCTGACACGATCGTCTTGCCGGCCGGCACATGCTTGGACAGGCTGCGCGTCACGTCGAGGCTGGTTTCGAACGACCGCAGGTCACGGTTGTTGATGCCGAGCAATTGCGCGTTCAGCCCTGCGGCGCGGTCGAGTTCGGCGCGGTCATGCACCTCGACCAGCACGTCCATGTGCCATTGGGCGGCGGCGTCTTCCAGTTCGCGGGACTGCGCGTCCGAGACGGAAGCCATGATGATCAGGATCGCGTCGGCCCCCCAGGCGCGCGCTTCGGCGACCTGATAGGGATCATACATGAAATCCTTGCGCAGCACCGGCAGGTCACAGGCGTCGCGGGCCAGGGAAAGATTTTCCGGCGCACCCTGAAAGGATGGCGCATCGGTCAGCACCGACAGGCAGGCGGCGCCACCGGCCGCATAGGCCTGTGCGATAGCCGCAGGGTCGAAGTCGGTACGGATCAGGCCCTTGGACGGGCTGGCCTTCTTGACCTCGGCGATCAGGCCGTAGCCATCGCGGGCCGCGACCTGCAGGGCCTGCGTAAAGCTTCGCACCGGACCGGCGTCACGGGCCCGTGCCTCGATCGCCTCCTGCGGGATGGCCTGCTTTGCAGCGGCAATCTCCTCCAGCTTGTAGGACTTGATCTTGTCGAGGATCGTGTCGGTCATTCTTTGCCTGTCCAGTCGATTGGTCCTTGTCCCCGCTGTGTAAGCCAGGCGTTCACGGTTGAAAATGGCCGCGACCCGAAAAACCCGCGCGATGCGGACAAGGGCGACGGATGGGCGCTGCGGATCACAAGGTCGGTTTCACGGTCCGGCGCGAATGTCTGGGCGTGGGCTCCCCACAGCAGATAGGCGCGCGGCCGGTCGGCCAGCCGGGCGATGACCTGCCGCGTCAGCCTGTCCCAACCCAGTTTCGCGTGACCCCCGGGCTTGCCGTCGGGCACGGTCAGTGCGGTGTTCAGCAGCAGGACTCCCTGATTCGCCCAGTCAATCAGGTCGGTGCGGTCGCGCGTGACATGAAGATCGGACTGCAACTCCTTCAAGATATTACCAAGGCTGTCGAGCCGACCGGGAAAGTCCTGCGAAATGGAAAAGGCGAGGCCATCGGCCTTGCCGGGGGTGTGATAGGGGTCTTGCCCAAGGATCACGACGCGCGTGGCGTCGGGCTGAGTCCGGGCGAGGGCTGCCAATATACGGTCAGGCGAAGGATGCACGACGCGCCTTTCGGCCATGAGCGTCGCGGCGATGCGCGGGTAATCCTGTTGCCAGAACGGCAGATCGGCCCAAGCCCCAAGGCGGGACAGATCCGGCATGCTCACGCGGCAGAGGTGATGCGGGCCACGGCCTCGACCGCGGCACGGGCCTTGCCGCTGTCGATGCTTTCGGTGGCCATCGCGACGCCCTCGGGCAGGCTTTCGGCCTTGCCGGCCACATGCAGGGCGGCGGCGGCGTTCAGCAGGGTCGCATCGCGGTAGGCACCGGGCGCGCCCGACAGCAGCGCGCGAAAGGCGGTCGCATTGTCCTGCGGTGTGCCGCCGATGATTGCCGCGAAGTCATGCACCGGCAGGCCCGCATCCTCCGGATGGACCTCGCGCTCTGACACGGTGCCGTCCTTCAGCGCGGCGACCCAGCTGATTCCGGAGATCGCGAGTTCATCGGTGCCGTCGGACCCGTGGACGAGCCAGGCGGCCTCTGACCCCAATGCCAGCAGCACCTCTGCCATCGGACGGATCAGGTCGTGACGGTAGGCCCCGGTCAACTGTCGCTTGACGCCCGCGGGATTCGTCAACGGTCCCAGGATGTTGAAGATCGTCCTTGCACCAAGTTCGGCGCGGACCGGGCCGACGTGGGCCATCGCCGGGTGATGCATCGGCGCCATCATGAATCCGATCCCGGCCTCGGCGATGCAACGCTCGACCACCTTCGGGCCGACCATGACGTTCACGCCCATCGCGGTCTGCACATCCGCCGTGCCGGATTTCGACGAAAGATTGCGGTTGCCGTGCTTTGCCACGACCTGACCGGCTCCGGCCACGACATAGGCCGTCGCGGTCGAGATGTTCAGGGTGTGCTTGCCGTCGCCGCCTGTGCCAACGATGTCCATCGCATCGGCGGGCGCGCGGACGGCGAGACATTTGTCGCGCATGACGGCAGCGGCGGCGGCGTATTCGTCCACCGTCTCGCCCCGCGTGCGCAGGGCCATCAGCAGGCCGCCGATCTGTGCGGGGGTTGCATCGCCGTTGAACAGGATCGCAAAGGCCGCCTGCGCCTGCGCGCGCGTCAGCGGACCGTCGGCTGCCGCGTTGATCAGGGGCTTAAGCGCGTCGCTCATGCGGGGACCGCCGCAAGGTCGAGGAAATTCTGCAGCATCTGGTGGCCATGTTCGGACCGGATGCTTTCGGGGTGGAACTGCACGCCTTGCATGGGCAGGGTGCGGTGTTGCAGGCCCATGATGGTGCCGTCTTCAAGCTGCGCCGTCACCTCGAGTGTGTCCGGCAGGGACGCGCGATCGACGATCAGGCTATGATAGCGTGTCGCCTGAAACGGGTTTGGCAGGCCCGTGAACACGCCCTGGTTCGTGTGATGCATCGTGCCCATCTTGCCGTGCACGATCTCGTGGCAGCGGACGATCTGACCGCCGAACGCCTCTCCGATCGTCTGGTGACCCAGGCACACACCCAGCAGCGGCGTGCGCGTTTCGGCGGCGGCATGGGTCAGCGCCAGACAGATGCCCGCCTGCGCCGGTGCCTTGGGGCCAGGCGACAGGACGATGGCAGAGGGCCGCAGCGCCATCGCGGTCTGCACATCCAGCGCGTCGTTGCGATGCACGACGACCTCTGCCCCCAGATCGCCCAGATAATGAACGAGGTTATAGGTGAAACTGTCGTAGTTATCGATCAGCAGGATCATGCGGTCCCCGGTATGGCGTGAATTAGGGGCTACCGAAGCCCGGTCGGGTCACGGTATAGTTGCCCTCGATATGGGGCAGGACGCGGGCAGGCGTCAAGGCCGCAGGGTTGGCCGGGACAAGCGAATCCGACAAGGCAGGCAAGGGCTAGGGGCATATGGCATTTCTGAAAGGCGCCTTCTGGGGTGTGGTGATCGGCGGGGCGGGTGTGGCCGTGGTGTCGATCGTGGCACCGCAACCCGCTGGCGTCACACCGCCGGTCCCCCCGGTCATCGTGCTGCAGGATGCGCCGCGGGAACCGGGTACGGGCCCGTCCGGCGCGGCCCTGCCACAGGTCGCCACTGTGGATGCGCCCGGCGCGGCCGGGCAGGTGAGCCCGATGGTGTCACCGGAGACCGCCCCGGATGTGCCGCAGACCGATGGCAATTCCGCGCAGCCGGAACCGATGGATCTGGCCCTGACGGAACCGGCGGCACCTGCAATGGGGGCGGCCCCCCTCGATGAACGCCCGGATGCAGAGGCACCGGTCCTTCCCAATCCGCAAAGCGTGCCGCCGCGGATGCCTGCGGCGGAATCCGACATCGTCGTCGACGCGACGCCCGATCCGCTGGTGGAGGTCGAGACGCCGGACCCTGCCGACCCTGTGAGCGTCATCGTCACGACGCCGGAGCCTGCGCCGGTGGAGGATGAAAGGGTCGCGGCACCGCCGATGGCGGCAATTGCCGAAGCAGATGCCGCAGCGACGCCGCCCGACGTCGATCCTGTGGCACCCGAATCCGCGGCAGAGGTCGCACCCGACGCGGTGGCGGTGGCCCCTTCGACGGAACAGGCGTCACCGGCCCCTCGCGACACCCCTGCGACCATGACCGCGCCCCCGATCGCCGACTCGGCAGCCGATCCGCCCGCCGACATGGCAACCGTCGACCCGGTGACCGATGATGCCCCATCTGCCAGCCCCGCAGGCGAAGACGCGCCGGCACCCGTTGCTGACACGACAGCGCCCGATCGGCCCGATGTGGTTGCCATCATCGATACGCCGTCCAGCGGGTTGCCGGGCGGCAACAGCGGCGTCGTCGTGCGCCGACCGGGCGTGGATTCCCCCGCCGCGGCACCGCAGGCGGAGCCAGCGCCTGCCGTGGACGACGCGACGCCCGCGCTGGTGCGGTATGGTGCCTTCTTCGACAATCCCGAGGGCTTGCCGCTGATGTCGATCGTATTGCGCGATGACGGCAGCATGGCGAATGGTGCCCGCGCCCTGGCCGACATTCCGTTTCCCGTGACGGTGCTGCTGGACCCGGCCCGCCCCGATGCACGCGAACGGATGCAGGCCTACGCCGCTGCGGGCATCGAGGTCGCGGCACTGGCGAAACTGCCGACCGGTGCCACGGCGACGGACGCCGCAGTGGCACTCGAAGGCATCTTCGATGCTGTGCCGGAGGCGGTGGCGCTGGTTGCGACGGTGAACAATGCCTTGCCGACGACAGCAGATGCCATCGGGCAGGTGATTTCGGGCCTCGCCACCGACGGGCGGGGGCTGCTGGTGCCGGACACGGGCCTCAACGCCGGTCTGCGGGCAGCCGACGTGGCAGAGGTGCACGCCGCCACCATCTACCGCGACCTTGACGACAACGACCAGGACGCCCGCGTGATCCGCCGCTTCGTCGATCAGGCGGCATTCCGGGCGCGTCAGCAACCGGGCGTGGTCCTTCTGGGGCGTGTGCGGCCCGAGACGATCTCGGCGCTGATCCTGTGGGGGCAGGCGAACCGGGCGGGGCAGGTGGCGCTTGCACCGCTGTCGGCCTTGCTGCTGGCGCAATGACGATGGGTCTGCCACGCACTGCCACGACCTTTGCGCCCCCCGTGATGGAGGCGCGGCGCTGGCTGGACGGCGTCACCCATCCCGCTGACCGCCCGCTGTTGAACGTCAGTCAGGCGGCCCCGGTCGATGCCCCGCCGCAGCCGATGCTGGAGGCGATGGCGCAGATCGTCCTGACCGACCCGGCGGCGCATCTCTACGGTCCCGTGCTGGGCCTGCCCGATTTGCGGGAAGCGGTCGCGGACCGCTGGTCGCGCGACTATGGCGGCACCGTGTCGCCCGCGCAGGTCGCCATCACCTCGGGGTGCAATCAGGCCTTTGCGGCCGCCATCGCGACCCTGTGTGCTGAAGGCGATGAGGTCATTCTGCCGGTACCCTACTACTTCAACCATGCAATGTGGCTGGACATGAGCGGTGTGGTGACGGTCCCCTTGCAGACCGGCGACGGGCTGATCCCTGACGCGCGGGATGCCGCCGCCCTCATCACCGAACGCACCCGCGCGATCGTGCTGGTCAGCCCGAACAATCCCGGCGGCGTGGAATATCCGGCGGCGACTCTGGCAGCGTTTCGCGACCTGTGCCATGCACAAGGCGTGGCGCTGATCGTGGACGAAACATACCGCGACTTCGATGCCCGGACAGGTGCCGCGCATGACCTCTTCATCGATCCCGATTGGGACGACACGTTGATCCAGCTTTACAGCTTCTCCAAGGCCTACCGCCTAACCGGCCACCGGGTCGGCGCGATCACGGCGGCCCCGGCGCGTCTGGCAGAGGTGGAAAAGTTCCTCGATACCGTGGCGATCTGCCCGAACCAGCTGGGCCAACGCGCCGCACTCTGGGGGATGCGCAACCTCGACCAATGGCTGGCGGGCGAGCGGGCAGAGATCCTCGACCGGCGGGCCGTCATCCAAGACCAATTTGCACCGCTGGCGGCGCAGGGCTGGAAGATCCTCGGCTGCGGGGCCTATTTCGCCTATCTGCAACATCCCTTCGACCTTCCGTCGGATCAGGTGGCGCAGCGTCTTGTGGCGGGTGCCGGCATCCTTTGCCTGCCGGGCACGATGTTCCGCCCCAAGGCCGACACGGCGGGTCAGCGCGAACTGCGCATCGCCTTTGCCAATATCGACCGGGCGGGAATCGCGGAATTGTTCACACGGCTGGCGGCCTATACCCCCTGACCCTTGCACGCGGGCGGCGGCCCACTTATGCAGTCGCGACGTATCACGCGAGGGGGCCCGCAGATCATGGCTGAGAAGAAGCGCACACCGATTGCCGTCTGGATCATCATGATCCTGATCGTGGGTGGCCTGCTGGGTTTCGGCACCGGCGGTTTCACGGGCGGGGTGCAGCGGATCGGCATGGCCGGATCGAAGGAAATCACGGTCGCGGCCTATCAGTCCGCGCTGAACGACCAGCTGCGCAGCTTCGAGGCGCAGGTCGGTTCGCGCGTGACATTCCAGCAGGCGCAGGAGATCGGTCTCGACCGTGCGGTTCTGGGTCAGGTCGTCACGCAACGCACCCTCGACAACGAGGCGGCGAACCTGGGTGTCAGCGTCGGCGATGCGCGCGTGCGCGACGAGGTGCTGCGCAATCCGGCGTTCCAGTCCCTGTCCGGCAGTTTCGACCGCGAGGCCTATGCCAACGGCCTGCGGAATGTCGGCCTGACCGAGTCCGATTATGAAGACGGCATCCGCGACGAGATCGCGCGCACGCTGGTGCAGGGTGCCGTCGTGGGCGGCATCCCCGCAGCCCCGGTCTATGCGGACACGGTCGCGTCCTATCTGGGCGAAACCCGCGACATCGTGACCGCCACCCTGACGGCCGAGGACCTGACCGCCCCCGTGCCCGGTGCCACCGAAGCGGACCTGCAAGCCTTCTACGATGCCAATCCCGACATGTTCACCACGCCCGAGGTCCGCAATATCACCTACGCCATGCTGACCCCCGCGATGCTTGCCGACAAGGTCACTATCGACGATGCGCAGGTGCAGGCGCTTTACGATCAGCGGATCGACACCTTTCGTCAGCCGGAACGCCGTCTGGTCGAACGGCTGGTGTTTGCCACACCGGATGATGCGGCGGCAGCCAAGGCGCGGCTGGACGCAGGCGATGTCAGTTTCGATGATCTGGTCGCGGAACGCGGTCTGGCCCTGTCCGACGTCGACATGGGCGACGTGGCGATCGGTGATCTGGGTGCGGCGGGCGAGGCAATCTTTGCCGCGGCGGCCGGAGACGTGGTCGGCCCGCAGGACACCGATCTGGGCCCGGCGCTGTTCCGGATGAATGCCGTGCTGGCCGCCGAAGAGACGCCGTTCGAAGAGGCAGCACCCGAATTGCGCGACGAGCTTGCCACAGCGCAGGCCAGCCGGGTGATCCAGACCGACGCCGAGACCATCAACGATCTGATCGCGGGGGGTGCTTCGCTTGAGGATCTGGCCGAGCGCACGGAACTGGAGCTGGACACCGTCGCCTTCACGGATGGCAGCACCGAAGGCCCCGCCGCCTACGAGGCATTCCGGACCGCCGCCGCGGCTGCGACGGAAGGGGCCTATCCGGAACTTGTGAACCTCGACGATGGCGGCATCTTTGCCCTGCGCCTTGATGGCGTGACACCGCCTGCCGTGCAGCCGCTGGCGGAGGTGCGCGACCGATTGGAGGCCGCTTGGCAGGCAGCTGCCGAAAAGGCTGCCGTCCTGACCCGCGCCGAAGAGATCGCTGCCGCAGCGGAGACCGACACCGACCTTGCCACGCTGGGTCTGTCGCCGGTCCCCAGCGCCAACCTCACGCGCGGCAGCTTCGTTGCGGACACGCCCGACGGCTTCATGCGCACGGTGTTCGAGATGCAGCCGGGCGAGGTCCGCGCCGTGCCGACCGAGACGGGCGCCATCGTCGTGCGCCTTGACGCGGTGAAGCCCGCGGACCTGACGGCGGAGCGGTTGGCGGCGCAGGTGGACGACATCAAGGCGCAGGCGTCGGCCAGCCTCGCGCAGGATGTCTTCGACGCCTACGCCGAGGCGGTGCGCGCGCGCACAGACGTGACGATCGACCAGGCCGCGGTGAACGCGGTCAACGCGCAACTTCAGTAAGAACACAACGCAAGGACGGCCCCAATGGCGCTGATGCCCGATTTCGATACCTTTGCCGACGGCTTCGACAGGGGTGAGAATCAGGTGGTCTGGACGCGCCTGGCCGCCGACCTCGACACGCCCGTCTCGCTGATGCTGAAGCTGGGCGATGCGGGACTGAACACGTTCATGCTGGAAAGCGTGACCGGCGGAGAGGTGCGCGGGCGCTATTCGATCATCGGGATGAACCCCGACCTGATCTGGGAATGCCGCGGCACAAAATGCCGCACGAACCGCACGGCACGCTACGACTCAGAAGGTTTCGTGGCCGATGACGCCGATCCCCTGACAGCCCTGCGCGGCCTGATCGCCGAAAGCCGGATCGATCTGCCCGCCGACCTGCCGGCGGCCAGTGCCGGACTGTTCGGCTATCTGGGCTATGACATGATCCGGCTGGTGGAACGGCTACCGGACGTGAACCCGGACCCGCTGGGCCTGCCGGATGCGATGATGCTGCGGCCCTCTGTCGTGGCGGTGCTGGACGGGGTGAAGGGCGACGTGATCCTCGTGGCACCGGCCTGGGCCGGTGGCGGGTTGTCGGCACGGGCGGCATTTGCGCAGGCAGCGGAACGGGTCCGTGATGCGGAACGCAGCTTGGACCGGTCGGTGCCGCAGACGCACGCGCTGTCGGACCCGTCGCCGATCGCGGCCCCGGTGTCGAACTTCAGTCACGCCGGATATCTGGCGGCGGTGGAGACGGCCAAGAACTACATCCGGGCCGGCGACATCTTTCAGGTGGTGCCGAGCCAGCGCTGGACGCAGGATTTCCCGGAGCCACCCTTTGCGCTTTATCGCAGCCTGCGGCGCACGAATCCGTCGCCTTTCATGTTCTACTTCAACTTCGGCGGCTTTCAGGTGATCGGCGCCTCGCCCGAAATTCTGGTAAGGGTGTTCGGGCGTCAGGTCACGATCCGGCCCATCGCGGGGACACGGCCGCGCGGTGCCACGCCCGATGAGGATGCAGCACTGGAGGCCGATCTGCTGGCCGACCAGAAGGAACTGGCCGAACATCTGATGCTGCTTGATCTGGGGCGCAACGACACCGGCAAGGTGTCGAAGATCGGCACCGTGCGTCCGACCGAACAATTCATCGTGGAGCGCTATTCCCACGTCATGCACATCGTGAGCAACGTGGTGGGTGAATTGGCGGCGGATCAGGACGCGCTGTCGGCCTTCTTTGCAGGCATGCCCGCTGGCACCGTATCCGGCGCGCCGAAGGTGCGCGCAATGGAGATCATCGACGAACTGGAGCCGGAAAAGCGCGGCGTCTATGGCGGCGGCTGCGGCTATTTCAGCGCCAACGGCGACATGGACATGTGCATCGCGCTGCGCACGGCGGTGGTGAAGGACGAAAAGCTCTATATCCAGGCCGGCGGCGGTGTCGTCTACGACAGCGACCCGGAAGCCGAGTATCAGGAGACCGTCCACAAGTCGAACGCGATCCGCAAGGCAGCGGCCGATGCGGCGATGTTCGCGAGCAAGGGTAATCGCTGAGGCAAGGGCCGCCGTTCAGGATTGACCCCGCCAAAAGCGCGGTCAGCCGCTGGCAGGAATTTATCTGGCCAGATGAAAGGCGGCAGCGGGCTGTGGCGCGCCCGGTCTCAGTCCTTGCCGCGGTAAGGTTCGACGTATTGCAGCGCCATATCCCAGGGAAAGAAGATCCAGGTGTCCTGGCTGACTTCGGTGATGAAGGTATCGACCTGCGGGCGCCCCTTCGGCTTGGCGTAGACCGTGGCGAAATGCGCCTGCGGGTACAGCGCGCGGACGACTTCGAGCGTGCGGCCTGAATCGACCAGATCGTCGACGATCAGGATGCCGGTGCCGTCGCCCATCATCTGTGCATCGGGCGATTTCAGCACCTTGGCATCTGATTGAAGCTGGTGGTCATAGGACTTGATGCTGATGGTATCGACCGTGCGGATGTCGAGTTCACGAGCCACGATCATCGCGGGTGCCATGCCGCCACGGGTGATCGCCACGACCGCCCGCCATGCCCCATTGTCGGGGCCGTGGCCGTCCAGACGCCAGGCCAGCGCGCGGCTGTCGCGATGGATCTGGTCCCAGCTGATGTGAAAGCCCTTCTCGTGGGGCAGGCGGCTTGGGTCTTTGGGCATGTTCGTGATGGTGGGCATGGCAGTGTCCTTCAGGTAAGTGCGATCTTGAGTCCCAGCAGGGCGAGGAGGGTGCCGAAGCCGCGGTCGATCCAGGCCTTGGCACGGGCATAGGCGGCGCGCGGACGCGGCAGCGAGAAGACGCGGGCGACGACCAGATACCACAGGGTTTCGTTCAGGAAGACGGCAGCCAGGATCGCAGCCTGCCACCCCAGAGGCGTGCCGGCAGGGATCAGGTTGACGAAGACCGCACCAAAGAAGACCGCAGGTTTGGGGTTGCTGGCGAAGGTCAGGAACCCGAAGCGGACCGCTTGCAGCGCTGAACGCGGGGCGGCCGCAGTATCGGGCCGCGGCATCGGGGTCGCTGCATGACGCCACATCTGCACGGCGAGATAGATCAGAAAGGCCGCGCCGACGAACTTGAGCGCCATGAAGAGAGGCGGCATGACCTGAAACACCAGAGCCAGGCCTGCCATCGCCGCCGTAGCCCACAGCAACGCGCCAAGCCCGAAGCCCAGCGCCAGGGCCGCCGCGACACGAAAGCCTTCTGCCGCGGCCACCCGCAGCGCCACGACGAACGACGGACCGGGTGAGATCGCCGCCGCGAGGTGGATCAGCACGATGGACGCGAAGGCGGCCAGTGTCATTCCTTGGTGACGTCCGGCGCGTCCACGGCCTTCATGCCGACGACATGGTAGCCTGCGTCGACATGCAGCACCTCGCCGGTGACGGCGCTGCCGAGGTCGGACAGCAGGTAAAGCGCGGACTTGCCGACCTCTTCCTGTGTCACGGTGCGACGCAAGGGGGCGTTGTATTCGTTCCATTTCATGATGAGGCGAAAGTCGCCGATGCCCGATGCGGCCAATGTCTTGATCGTGCCGGCGCTGATGGCGTTCACGCGAATGCCGTCCTTGCCGAGGTCTTCCGCCATGTAGCGGACTGACGCCTCGAGTGCGGCCTTGGCGACGCCCATGACGTTGTAATGCGGCATGACCTTTTCCGCGCCGTAGTAGGTCAGTGTCAGGGCCGATCCGCCGTCGGTCATCATCTCGGCTGCTCGCCGCACGACAGCGGTGAAGGAGTAGACGGAAATATCCATGGATGTCAGGAAGTTCTGGCGCGATGTGTCGACGTAGCGGCCGCGCAATTCGTTCTTGTCGGAAAATCCGATGGCGTGGACGATGAAGTCCATCGTGCCCCAGGCCGCCTTGAGATCGGTAAACAGCGTGTCGATGGAAGCCTCGTCGCCCACGTCGCAGGGCAGGACCAGCGTGGACCCGACGGACTGCGCCAGCGGATCGACCCGCTTCTTCAACGCCTCGCCCTGGTAGGAAAACGCCAGTTCGGCACCGGCGTCGGCCAGCGTCTTGGCGATGCCCCAGGCAATCGACTTGTCGTTGGCAAGGCCCATGATCAGCCCACGTTTTCCTGCCATCAAATGCGACGTCATCCTGATTTGCCCCCCGGCTTGCGATGTTGTTGCACGGGGTTTAGGCGATGACGTCACCTGCATCAAGCGCCCCTGCGTCAACACAGACTTGTGAGGCGAGGGCGCTTGGCCTAGAACCAGATCAACAAGGGGCAAGCCAATGTCGGACAGAACGGGAATATTTGCGGGCGACGACCCGTTCAAGCTTGCGCGCGCCTGGCTCGAAGAGGCGCGGGCGTCCGAGGTCAACGACCCGGACGCGGTGGCGCTGGCCACGGTCGATCCCACTGGCATGCCGAATGTCCGAATCGTCCTGATGCGCCGGATCGAGGATGACGGGTTTGTTTTCTTCACCAACTACGACAGTGCCAAGGGGCGGGAAATCGCCGCCTCGGGCAAGGCTGCCTTCGTCATGCACTGGAAATCGCTGCGCCGCCAGATCAGGGTGCGTGGTCGGGTCAGCCGGGAAGACGGTGCCATCGCGGATGACTATTACCGCGGACGCCCTCTGGACAGTCGGTTGGGAGCCTGGGCGTCGGCCCAGTCCAATCCTCTTGGCAGCCGGCGGGTTCTGATGGATAAACTGGAACAGATGCGAAGCACGCTGGGTGAAGATCCGCAGCGTCCGGCGTTCTGGGGCGGTTTCAGGATCGATCCGGATGAGATCGAATTTTGGGCCGACGGGCCCAATCGCCTGCACGACCGGTTCCGCTGGACCCGACCTGAGAGTCGCACAGCCGACTGGCGGGTCGCACGGCTGTCACCATAAGACGACGTTCCGCGCCCTGCGCGGCCCAAACCGGAGGCAAGACGACGTGGACGACGCGATGAGTAACGACGCACCGGAGACACTGTCCGGCACGGTCAAGTGGTTCGATCCCGGCAAGGGGTTCGGCTTTGTCGTGCGTGACGGCGGTGGACCGGATGTCCTGTTGCACGCGAATGTGCTGCGCAATTTCGGCCAGGGTTCCGTCGTCGAAGGGGCCAGGCTGCAGATGACGGTGCTCAGCACGCCGCGCGGCTTTCAGGCGGAACGCATCCTGTCCATCACGCCGCCCGATCATGCGACGCTCGTGCCGCTGGCCGATATGGAGGACGTGACGGCCGAGGATATCGCGCGTTGCCCTCTGCAACCCGCGCGGATCAAGTGGTTCGACAAGGCCAAGGGGTTCGGTTTCGCAAACGTGTTTGGCCAGGACGACGACATTTTCGTACATGTCGAGGTGCTGCGGCGCAGCGGTTTGTCCGACCTTGCCACCGGCGAGGCCGTGGCGATGCGTGTGATGCCCGGCAAGCGCGGACGTATGGCGATCGAGGTGTTGATGTGGGATACGGGTGTGACGGCGTGAGAATTGCAACGACGCTGCTGGTCGTTCTGTGGACCGGAACGGCCGCCGCGCAATGCGCGCCCGATCTGGTGACGCTGAAGGGCGACTTCGGACAGGCACGGTTCAAGGTCGCCGTGGCGGACGATCTGGCCGAACGGGCGCAGGGCCTGATGAACGTGCCAGAGATGCCCCGGATGTCGGGCATGCTGTTCGTCTACGAGGCACCGCAGACCGCGAGCTTCTGGATGCGCAACACGCTGATTCCACTCGACATGATATTCGCCAGCGCGGACGGGACGGTACAGACCGTCCACGCGAAGGCGATCCCGCACGACGAGACGCCGATCCTTGGTGGCGATGACATCAAATATGTGCTCGAGATCAATGGCGGCCTGGCAGGGCGGCTTGGGATCGAACCCGGCACCGTCATGCAGCATCCCGCAATCGGTCCGAATGCAGCTTTGCCCTGCGGCGACTGATTTTCGCCTTTTCAATGCCGTCGTCCCCCGGTAGGAGTGGCATCGGTTCGGGGCGTAGCGCAGCCTGGTAGCGCATCTGTTTTGGGAACAGAGGGTCGTAGGTTCGAATCCTATCGCCCCGACCAATGACTTCTTCACATCACCGCAAGATATGGTGCCGCATTTTGCGGCATAGCCAAGACTTGGGGTCTTTGGACGGTTCGGGCGTGTTCGCTGGGCCACAGGTTCCACCCGGTTTGCGGATGTCGCCTGCGCCCCGGCGTCGCGACCGCCCGGCAGTGGACAGTTCAGGCGAAACCTCACGTCCTGTCGCTAAGTGGGGAGGAAGTCGCGGATTTCCGGGGGGGGCGATGTTGCAGCCCCTGTGGATAATCCGGAGGATGAATCGGCGGCAGATTGAGGGCAGTTCGCGTCAACCGAAAAATCGTTTCTTTATTGAAATAATGACGTTGACCCCCTAGGTCAGAATACGCCAGATTGTGCGGGCTGGTAGTCGTGCCACTAGATATGGGGTCGATGCGGGACGAGACACTTCTCAAGACGGGCAACGGTGCCGATCACGCTGGATCGACCCGCAGGTCTGTGACCTCTCCAGCAATCGCAGCAGTCCCCGCAAGGGGCGGCAGGTTCGAACAACGCCGCAACGACGGCGACCAAAGGGGATAAACATGAAGATCGACCGCCAGTTCACGCGCAAGGGCGCGGACGCCTACGCCGACATCGCTTTTCGCGGCGCCACGTCGGAAATCCGCAATCCCGACGGAACGGTCGTCTTCAAGCTCGAGAACTGCGAAATCCCGGCGGCCTGGAGCCAGGTTGCATCCGACGTCATCGCGCAGAAGTATTTCCGCAAGGCGGGCGTGCCGTCCGAGGTGAAGCGGATCAAGGAAAAGGGCGTGCCGTCCTTCCTGTGGCGGTCGGAGCCTGTCAAGGATGCGACCTTCGACGGCGAGACAAGCGCCAAGCAGGTGTTCGACCGTCTGGCCGGGGCCTGGACCTATTGGGGCTGGAAAGGTGGCTATTTCACCACCGAGGCCGACGCGCAGGCCTATTTCGACGAGATGCGGCACATGCTGGCGACCCAGCGCGCGGCCCCCAACAGCCCGCAGTGGTTCAACACCGGCCTGCATTGGGCTTACGGCATCGACGGCCCGGCGCAGGGCCACTACTACGTCGACTACAAGTCGGGCGAGCTGACGAAATCCACCAGCAGCTACGAACACCCCCAACCGCATGCCTGCTTCATCCAGTCCGTGCAGGACGATCTGGTGAATGAGGGCGGCATCATGGATCTTTGGGTCCGCGAGGCGCGGCTGTTCAAATACGGTTCCGGCACTGGGACCAACTTCTCGTCGCTGCGGGGCGAGGGCGAGAAGCTGTCGGGCGGCGGCAAATCGTCGGGCCTGATGGGGTTCCTCAAGATCGGTGACCGGGCGGCGGGCGCGATCAAGTCCGGCGGCACCACGCGGCGCGCGGCCAAGATGGTCATCGTCGACGCGGACCACCCCGATATCGAGCAGTTTATCAACTGGAAGGTGATCGAGGAGCAGAAGGTCGCCAGCATCGTGGCCGGGTCCAAGATGCACGAACGTTACCTGAATGCGATCTTTGCCGCGATCAATGCTTGGGACGGCACGGCAGAGGACGCCTACGACCCCAAAGCCAACGCGACGCTCGCCACGGCGATCAAGGACGCCAAGCGATCCGCAATTCCCGAGACCTACATCAAGCGCGTGCTGGACTATGCCAAGCAGGGCCATACCGGCATCGAATTCCCGACCTACGACACCGATTGGGATTCGGAAGCCTATTCCAGCGTGTCCGGCCAAAACTCCAACAACTCAATCCGGGTCACCGACGCGTTCCTGAAAGCGGTGGAGGCCGACGGCGACTGGAAGCTGATCAACCGCAAGAACGGCGAGGTCGCCCGCATCATCAAGGCCCGCGATCTGTGGGATCAGGTCGGCCACGCGGCCTGGGCCTGTGCCGATCCGGGCATCCAGTATCACGACACGGTCAACGCCTGGCACACCTGCCCGGAAGACGGCGCGATCCGCGGCTCGAATCCCTGTTCTGAATACATGTTCCTCGACGACACGGCCTGCAACCTCGCCTCGCTGAACCTGCTGACGTTCTACTCCGACGGTCAGTTCCAGGCCGAGGATTACATCCACGCCTGCCGCCTCTGGACCGTGACGCTCGAGATCAGCGTGATGATGGCGCAGTTCCCAAGCAAGGAGATCGCGCAGCGGTCCTATGACTTCCGCACGCTGGGTCTGGGCTACGCCAACATCGGCGGCTTGCTGATGAACATGGGCCTTGGCTATGACAGCGACGCGGGCCGCAGCATGGGTGCGGCCCTGACCGCGATCCTGTCGGGCGTGGCCTATTCCACCTCTGCCGAAATGGCGAAAGAGCTGGGTGCATTCCCGGGCTACCAGCGCAATGCCAACCACATGCTGCGCGTGATCCGCAACCACCGCACCGCCGCCTACGGCAAGGCCAACGGCTACGAGGCGCTCGACATCAAGCCGGTTCCACTGGATCACGTCCGCTGCCCTGATCAGCGGCTGATCCAGCTGGCCACGGACGCCTGGGACGAGGCGCTGACCCTTGGCGAACGGCACGGGTTCCGCAACGCGCAGGTCAGCGTCATCGCCCCGACCGGCACCATCGGCCTGGTCATGGACTGCGACACCACCGGGATCGAGCCGGACTTTGCGCTGGTCAAGTTCAAGAAGCTGGCCGGTGGCGGCTACTTCAAGATCATCAACCAGTCGGTGCCGGCCGCCTTGACGAAACTCGGCTACGGGTCCGCCCAGATCGAGGAGATCATCGCCCATGCGGTCGGTCACGGCTCGCTGGGTCAGGCCCCCGGCATCAACCACACCTCGCTGATCGGTCACGGTTTCGGGCGGGCCGAGATCGACAAGATCGAAGGCGCGCTGAAGGCGGCGTTCGACATCCGCTTCGTCTTCAACCAGTGGACCCTCGGCGAGGATTTCTGCCGCAAGACGCTTGGCATCCCGTGCGCAAAGCTGGCCGATCCGACCTTTGACCTGCTGCGGCACCTGGGCTATTCCCGTGCTGAAATCGACGCGGCCAATGCCCATGTCTGCGGCACCATGACGCTGGAAGGCGCACCGCATCTGGCGCAGGACCTTTACAGCGTCTTCGATTGCGCCAACCCCTGCGGCAAGACCGGCAAGCGCTATCTGTCCGTGGACAGCCACATCTACATGATGGCAGCGGCGCAGTCCTTCATCTCGGGCGCGATTTCCAAGACCATCAACATGCCCAACGACGCGACCATTGCGGACTGCCAGAAGGCCTACGAGCTGTCGTGGTCGCTGGGGATCAAGGCTAACGCGCTGTATCGCGACGGATCGAAGCTGAGCCAGCCGCTGGCGTCGGCGCTGGTCGAGGACGATGACGACGCGGCAGAGATCCTTTCGACCGGGTCCCTGCACGAAAAGACGGCCGTGTTGGCCGAAAAGATCGTCGAGCGCATCATCATCAAGGAAATCGCGAAGTCCCAGCGCGACAAGCTGCCTGAGCGGCGCAAGGGCTATACCCAGAAGGCCATCGTCGGCGGTCACAAGGTCTACTTGCGGACCGGCGAGTATCAGGACGGCAAGCTGGGCGAAATCTTCATCGACATGCACAAGGAAGGTGCGGGATTCCGCGCGATGATGAATAACTTCGCCATCGCCGTCAGCGTCGGCCTGCAATACGGCGTCCCCCTGGAGGAGTTCGTGGACGCCTTCACCTTTACCAAGTTCGAACCGGCGGGCGGCGTGCAAGGCAACGACAGCATCAAGAACGCGACCTCGATCCTCGACTACATCTTCCGCGAACTGGCGGTCAGCTACCTTGACCGGACGGATCTGGCGCATGTGAAGCCCGAAGGCCATGCCTTCGACGACATCGGTCGCGGCGTGGAAGAGGGCGTGTCCAACGTGGCTACCCCGTCAGAGGCGGCGGCGTCGCGATCGCTGGAAGTGCTCAAGCAGATCAGCTCGACCGGCTATCTGCGCAAGCGGATGCCGCAGGACCTCGTCGTGCTGCAGGGCGGGCTGACCTCGCTTTCGGACACGATGGAGGCGTTGCAGATGCTGGCCCCGCAGATTGCCGTGGGGCAGGGCACCGCGACGTCCCTGTCGTCCGGCACGATGGCCGGGACTGGCGGCCTGACCGCCCGGGACAAGGCCAAGATGCAGGGCTATGAGGGCGACCCCTGCGGCGAATGCCAGAACTATACGCTGGTCCGCAACGGCACCTGCATGAAATGCAACACCTGCGGCGGCACCAGCGGTTGCAGCTGAGGGCCTCGCTTTCTTGCTGTAGTTGCGGGCATAAGTTGTGCCAAGCACTGGCATAGTTGAGACCAGATAGGGCTTCGCTCCTTTGCGTTGCCCTAAAAAGCGAGGGTCCCTGGCGTCGTGTGACGCCAGGGCATGCGGTCCAGACCACAGACACAAGCACTTCCGAGTGGTCAACAAAGTTGGTTGGTCAGCTAACCTTGTGGCCCCCTTTGGACACCCGTAAGGCCAGTCATCAATAATGTAAGCTGAGGCTATTGCGGCGCGGTAATCCTGTGTCTTGGAAGGACGAAAGCGGTCTTTCGCGGCGTCAGCAAGTTGATCGACAGCAAGGGCGGGAACGTAAAATTCGCCGAGATCTGCAACAAGGTCAGTCATGCGGCAGACCTTACCCATAAATTCGGCCCCGAAGTAGTTGACCCTGAACAAACCTCAACCTGCTGATTTCGTTCGCGGGTCGTGCTGAAACGCTGGCATGAAATTGCAGGATTTTGTATTCTGGCCTTCGAAACCTTGCGAATTTCGGTGCCCCGATGAAGCCCCACCCTGCCGTCCGCCGCATCCGGGGATTCGTGGCCCGGACGGACAGCGCCCCCTTGCCGACGACCAGGTCAAGCGGCTTGCGCCTGATAGCTATGCGTCCCGTTTCAGGTCAGAGGGTGACGAGTTTCGCAACTGTGCGGCCGCCATTGGCCTGTGCCGTCAATTGGGTGCCGCCGCCGAAAGTGGCGCGATACACAGCCTGGATACGTCGATGGCCATGGTTAGCGACAAACGCGGCCCACATGACATGTAGGCCGCTCATCGGAAAGTTTACCACCAGCCGCTATCGATCTCCTGGCGTGATTCAAGCTGCTCCTCCGACAAAGGAGTGACAAATGCCAGATCACCATAACTATTTTCGATGGTACCGCCGACTGTTTTAAGATCGGAGATATCGATCACGACGTGAGCATCACCGATATCGAGCCAACCGCCGACTTCTGCAATTACGCCAACGATAGTCCCGTCACGCGAGATAACGATATCTGAGACTTCACCAATATCTTCCCAGTCCACATCGACTGATTCGTAATACTCCGTATCGCCCCAGAGATTTTCGTCATACTCCATATACTGAGTGTAGATATCAGCACCGATGATATTTTCAGCACGAATAAACTGATTGCTCAATTCGTTGTCTACGACGCCGCTGTAGACGCCCATATCTGCACTCATATGCGTTTCTGCGTTAGCCATGCTGCCTGCGGCAGTGGCGATGATTGTTGCCAAAGCGGAAGTGGTGAGGCGTTTCATAACATTCTCCATTCTGTTTTGTACGTCCTCCCAACATGCGTGTGCAGCTTAGGTTCCCTGTCATATCTTTATTTTTTTAGGCGACGTCCGAGGGCGTTCTC
>NZ_JBMERN010000038.1:0-34928 GCF_049310965.1 Loktanella sp. DJP18
GGGATCAGTTGACGGCTTTGGCGTCGACCACATCTGTATGGGCCGAAGGCGCGGCCTTTTCGATGGCGATGCGGCGCGGCTTCAGCGCTTCGGGTACTTCGCGGGCAAGGTCGATGTGCAGCATCCCGTCGACGTGGCTTGCACCGGTAACGCGCACATGGTCGGCCAGATGAAAGCGACGCTCGAACGCGCGGGTGGCGATGCCGCGATGCAGGAACTTGCGCGCGCTCTCGTCCTCGGATTTGCGGCCGGTGACGATCAGGGCGCGGTCATTCACCTCGATCCCCAAGTCGGTATCCGAAAAGCCTGCCACGGCGATCGAGATGCGCCAGGCATCATCCTCGGTCTTTTCAATATTGTAAGGGGGGTAGGTCGTCTGCCCGACGTCGGACGCGAGGGCACGGTCCATCAGGTCGGCGATCTGGTCGAAGCCGACGGTGGCGCGGTATAGGGGAGTCAGGTCGAAACTACGCATGGGAGCCATCCTTTTCAAAGCGACAACGATATGGCCTTCCCGCAGGGGACAGGCTTTCTGTCGAACGGCCCGTAATTGCACCGTCCTGTCGGATATGTGGGAAACCCTTTTCACCGCTTCAAGAGGCGTGTCGCGTCACGGCCTGACGAATTTCGCCCCGGTGTCATTGCGCGTGCCACTGCTCGTGAACCGCGGCTGCGTTGCGATGGCTGGGGGTTGCACACTGTTTACGCCCGACCGATGGGCCACCAGCACCGCGTCGATCGCACTCGCGGCAGTGACGGCCAGCGACACGGGCGTGCCCTGCGAAGTGCCCTTTGCCGACATCACGGCGACGATGCGCGGCACACCGTCCACCGTCCAGAAGACCGGGGCACCGCTTGCACCAAAGTCGGCGGCGCAGCTCATCATCAGGACACCGCGCGCCGCATCGAGGACGTGGCAGGTCTTTTGCAGGCTTGCCGCATTGGCGCGTTGGCGAGCATAGGACACGACGGCAACCTCTGTGTCACCCCGCGGGGCGGGGCCGATGCCATAAGGGTGCAGGCTGGGCAGGCGCACGGGGCGATCAAGCTCCAGCACGGCCATGTCGACCGCCACAGCCTCGTCGCGTGCTTCGGTGTCGTGATGGACATAGGCGGGATGCGGGGTCACACGGATGATGGCGCGCGTCGCCATTGCGCGATCGTCGCGCAGGCCCGCCAGAAAGGTGAACTTCTCCGGCAGGATCGGACGGCCATCCTCTGCATAGACGCAATGCGCCGCCGTCAGGATCAGGCTTTCAGAGATCAGCGCGGCGGTGCAGAACCCGCTGCGGTCTATGTCGAGCCGACCGACCGCCTGCCAACCGCGACTGGCATCGCCGGTGTCGAGGGTCTGCAACAGGGTGTCCTGCGCCGTGGCAACGCCCGCCCAGACCGTCAGAAGCGCCACCAGTATCCGCCGCATGCGATGCCTTTCCATGATCGGGCCGTGATCGGGTCAGCCGTCGCATGCCAATCGGGCCGGATTATGACAGGCTATCGCAGAATGGGAACCGGGTTCGCTATCGCGGGGCGCGACAAGGCCGGTGGCTGTGGCCCACCGGTTGCCCAATCCAGCAGTTCGACGGTGTGGACAATGGGCACGCCCGCGTCGGTGCCAATCTGCATCATGCAACCGATGTTGCCGGCGGCGATGACCTGCGGTTTCAGCGCAGACAGTGTTGCGACCTTGCGCGCCTTCAGCTGGCCCGAGATTTCAGGCTGCATCAGGTTGTAGGTGCCAGCCGATCCGCAGCACAGGTGGCTGTCCGCAGGCTCCAGCACCGTAAAGCCCGCACGTTTCAGCAGGTCTTTCGGGGCGGATTTGATCTTCTGGCCGTGTTGCAGCGAACAGGCGGCGTGATAGGCGACACGCAGGCCGCCGGTATTGGTGCCTGCGGGTTCGGACGGCAGGCGGGCCGCATCCGTCCCGGCGATGCCACCCTTCGCGACATTCAGGTCCAGATGCGGCGAACCGGCGGGCAGCAGGTCCACTAGCACCTCGCTTACGTCACGCGCGATGGCGGACACGCGGGCCGCGTCGGCGGCCAGATCGGTGTTGCGGAACATGTGACCGTAATCCTTGACCGTCGTGCCGCAACCGCTCGTGTTGATGACGATGGCATCCAGCCCGCCGTCGTCCATCTGCGCCGTCCAGGCGCGGATGTTGCGGGCGGCGGTGGCGTGGGATTCGTCCTCTTTCCCCATGTGGTGGGTCAGCGCGCCGCAGCAGCCCTGACCCCCGGGGATCACGACCTCTGCCCCAAGCCGAGTCAGCAGGCGAATCGTGGCGTCGTTGATGTCGGTGTTCAGCGCGCGCTGGGCGCAACCGGTCATCAGGGCCACTCGCATCTTGGGGTCCGCCACGGCAAAGGTCTGCGGATCGTCGTTGCGGCTGACCGGGGGAATGACTTTGGGGGCCATCCGGATCATCGCCCGCAGGCGCGGATCGGGCATCAGCCCGGCAAAGGGCCGCGCCATCTTCGCCCCCAACAGAGCCAGCCGGAACCGCCCCGGATAGGGCAGCACCCGCGCCAGCACCCAGCGCAGAACCCGGTCGCCAGGCGGACGCTTGTAATGCTCATTGATGTAGGCCCGCGCGTGATCGACAAGGTGCATATAGTGCACACCGGACGGACACGTCGTCATGCAGGCCAGACACGACAAGCAGCGGTCAATGTGCAGAACCGTCTTGGCGTCTGGCACACGTTCGTTTTCCAGCATGTCCTTGATCAGATAGATGCGCCCGCGTGGACTGTCGAGCTCATCGCCCAGAACCTGATAGGTCGGGCAGGTCGCCGTGCAGAATCCGCAATGCACACAGGCGCGCAGGATCTGGTTGGCACGGGCCGTGCCGGGGTCGCGCAACTGCGCGTCGGTGAATGTCGTCTGCATCAGCCCATGACTCCGGCGTTGAGGATGCCCCGCGGATCGAAACGCTGGCGCAATCCGGCGGCGAG
Source organism: Loktanella sp. DJP18 (assembly GCF_049310965.1). Classification (NCBI taxonomy): domain Bacteria; kingdom Pseudomonadati; phylum Pseudomonadota; class Alphaproteobacteria; order Rhodobacterales; family Roseobacteraceae; genus Loktanella; species Loktanella sp. DJP18. Next base: position 2,958 of record NZ_JBMERN010000038.1, read on the forward strand.
GGCCGCGTTGGTGGCCGGTTCAGGATGAAAGCGCGGGATCGCGGGATCGTCCGCGCCGCGCACCCGCGTCGCGTGGCCGCCGGCGATGTCGCGGCGCAGGTCACGGTTGGGGGCGCATAGCACCCACAGCAGCCCGCCGCCCCAGTCGGCGGTCACCGTCACGTCGCCGCCCGCACGCAAGGCCGCGACGGTGTCCGGCATGGCCGATGGTCGGACCGACACGCGCCAGACATCGCCCGGCCTGTCCGCATAGGCGGTGCAATCGCGCAGGGACTGCCAGTCGGCCTCTTCCACCGTGGCGGGGCCGAACACACCCAGTTCGGCCGCCAGCCTTCGGGCCCGGTAATCGACAGAGTCCGCGAACCCCTCCAGCCGCACCATGACGGTGCCATCGATACAGGCCGCGCCGGTCACATCATAGGGCGACCCCAGCGCCGCCGACATGGCAGCGACGGCCTGCGCATCGTCCAGCCCTGCCACATGAACCGTCGCCGTCGCCTGAGGTATCGGCAGCACCTTCAGGCTGACTTCGGTCATCACGCCAAGGGTGCCATGCGACCCCGCCATCAGCTTTACCAGGTCGTAGCCCGTCACGTTCTTCATCACGCGACCGCCATTCTTGACGATATGCCCCGACCCATCGACAAAGCGCACGCCCAGCAGGTGATCACGGGACGCCCCGACCTGAATGCGGCGCGGCCCACTCGCATTGGTCGCGACGACTCCGCCGATGGTCGGTGTGCCATCGCTTCCCATCAGGGTCCGTAAATCCGAAGGCTCGAAGGCCAGCCTTTGCCCCTCGGCCGCTAGCGCAGCCTCGACCTCGGCCAAGGGCGTGCCCGCCTTCACGACCAAAGTCAGCGCGCCGGGTTCGTAAAGCGTGATTCCCGAAAGCCCCGATGTCGCAAGCTTTTGTCCTTCGACGGACACCCCACGCGTTCCGCCCCCCGACACCGCAAGCGGGCCAGACGCGTCGCGCACGATCTTGGCCAGTTCGTCTTCGTTGGATGGCACCATGCGCAGGTCCTGTCTTCTACTCGTCGCAAATATCCCGGAGGTTTGGGGGCTAACCCCAAAGGCTACGCCGCCCGGTGTGCGGCACTGGCGTCCAGCGGAAACACCTTGGCCGGGTTCAGCAGCCAGCCGGGGTCGAAGACGTCCTTCACCGCCATCTGCGCGTCCAGATCAGCGGCGTTGAACTGTACGTGCATCAACTCGCGCTTTTCGATGCCCACACCATGCTCGCCTGTCAGGCAACCGCCGACCTCCACGCACAGCTTCAGGATCGCGGCCCCAAAGGCTTCGCAGCGTTCAAGATCGCCGGGGGTGTTGGCGTTGTACAGGATCAGCGGATGCATGTTGCCGTCGCCCGCATGAAAGACGTTGGCCACGTCCAGCCCGTATTCCGCCGACATCTGGCGGATTCGGTCCAGCACGTTTGGCAGTTCCGTCACGGGGATCGTCCCATCCAGACACATGTAGTCGTTGATCTGCCCCATCGCGCCGAAGGCCGACTTGCGGCCCAGCCAGATGCGGGCGGCCTCGTCGGCGTCACGGGCCTGACGGACCTCGACCGGATCGTGACGCGCCGCGATCTCCTCGATCAGGGTCAGCTGATGATCGATTTCGGCGTCAGACCCTTCGACTTCGATGATCAGCAGTGCCTCGCAGTCCGGATAGCCTGCGTGCGCAAAGGCCTCGCACGCCTCTATGCAGGGGCGGTCCATGAATTCGATGGCGACGGGCAGGACACCGGCCTTGATGATGTCCGACACGCAGGCCCCGGCGATGGCATTGCCGTTGAATCCGATCAACACGGGCCGCGCGCCTTCGGGCTTGCGCAGGATGCGCAAGGTCGCCTCTGTCACGACGCCAAGCTGCCCCTCCGATCCGCAGATCACGCCCAGCAGATCAAGACCCGGCGCGTCCAGATGCGCGCCGCCGATTTCGACCACGGTGCCGTCCATCATCACCATCGTGACGCCCAGAAGATTGTTCGTGGTGACCCCGTACTTCAGGCAATGCGCCCCGCCGGAGTTCATCGCGATATTGCCTGCAATCGCGCAGGCCAGTTGGCTGGACGGGTCGGGCGCGTAGAAGAAACCGTCCGCCTCCACCGCACCGGTGACACTCAGGTTCGTGCGCCCGGTCTGGACCCGGATAATCCGGTCGGCATAGTCGGTTTCCAACACGGCGTTCAGCCGCGCGACGCCCAGGATAACGCTGTCCGCCGTCGGCATGGCCCCCCCGGCCAGCGATGTGCCGGACCCGCGCGGCACGACCGGCACGCCCATGTCGTGACAGATGCGCAGCACATCCGACACCTCTTGCGTCGAGGCGGGCAGCACGGCCAGCAGCGGCGGACAGCGGTAAGCCGACAGCCCGTCACATTCGTAGGCACGCGTCTCCGCGATGTCGGTGATGACGGCATCGGCGGGCAGAACCCCGCGCAAGCGGTCCGCAAGTTGCGATTTCAGCGCAATGACACGGGGGCTGGGAACTGGCATGTGCATGGGCAATCCTCCGGGATTGGTAAGATATTATAACCAATTTCTCGCGATGGCAAGGCAGGGCGGCTATGCTAGACGAAGACATGACACTCACCTCGCTTCTGGCGGCCCTGGGCCTGATCGACATCGCGGCGCTGGCGCTGATGGTGATCCTGTGGATCGCGCTGGGCTGGATCATCGAACACCCCCCTGCGGGCCGCCCCTCTGTTACGGTCTTGGTCGCGCAGCGTCGCCGCGACTGGATGAAAGTCTTCGTGACCCGCGAACCGCGCATCTTCGACAGCCAAATCCTGGCCAGCCTGCGTCAAGGCACGTCGTTCTTCGCCTCGACCAGCCTGCTTGCCATCGGCGGTGTGCTGGCGTTGATCGGCAACACCGATCCCCTGCGCGGCGTGGCGGCCGAGGTCATGCTGGAGGAAACGCCGACGCTGATCTGGCAGATCAAGCTGGGGCTGGTGACGCTGTTCCTCGTGACGGCTTTCCTTAAATTCGTCTGGTCCAACCGCGTCTTCGGCTATTGTTCGGTCCTGATGGGGGCGGTGCCGCAGGATGCGGACCATCCGGACGCCTACCCCCTTGCCGCGCAGGCGGGAGAGTTGAACGTGCGGGCCGCGATGAATTTCAACCGCGGTTTGCGGGCGATGTACTTTGCGCTGGCCGCACTGGCCTGGCTGATCGGCGCATGGGCCTTGATCGTGGCTACGGTCCTTGTCGCCTGGACGATCTGGAGCCGCGAGTTCGCATCCCACCCCCGCCGTATCCTGATGGGCAAGGTCGTCTAGCGGCGTGTCCGGCCGCGCCCTTCGCGCAGCCAGGCACCGACTGTCAGCAGCGCCGCGACCAAAAGGAACGCCCAGGCGGGCAGCACCGGCGTCACGCTGATCGAGTCCGTGCGATAGGCCCCGCGCGGCGTGATCCCCAGCCAGCCCCGCCCGGCAGCGGGCCGGCCTTCGCGCACGCTGCGCAGGTCGATGTCGCCGTCCGAGACATTCGCGAACCCGCCGCGCGTGCTCTCGATGGCGGGGGCCAGATCCTCGCCGCTTGCGATGGTCTGCTCGAACTCCTTAGGTGCCGCCGGTCCCAGCGCGATCACGCTGTCGAGCGTGCCGTCCGTCAACCGATACAGGCCGACGTCGGGTGTCTCCCACAAGGTTTCGAACCGGCCGGGACTGACCTCTTCCAGCGTCAGAACAGTCTCGGTGCCGCTGGGGCCGGTGACGGTGACGTCCGGCGTCTCCTCCTCCAGCGTGCGGCGGATGATGCGCATGGTCTGGCCGGTAGGCTCGACCCACAACGCCTCTTCCTCAAGCTCCGGTTCCTTCATCATCCAGTGGGCGAGCCGGCGCAGCAGTTCCGCCTGCGGCCCGCCGCCCTCGTAGCCGCGATCCCACAGCCAACTCTGGTCAGAGGCCAGCAAGGCCACGCGCCCCTCGCCCACACGGTTCAGCGTCAGCAGGGGGCGGTCGTCGAGGCCGGTCATCAGCACCTCCGCGCCCTCTGGCACCGTCGTGTCGACCAAGCGGAACCACCGACCCCAACCCGGTCCATCACCGTCTTCCGGTGGCGGCGACATGGCCTCCAGACCTTCTGTCACCGGATGGCGTTCCCCCAGATCGCTGACCTGCGGCACATAGCCCTCCTCGAACACGCGTGCGGTCGGCACGCCGGGCAGGATCGTTTCGAGGGGAGAGCGGAAGATGCTTTCCGCGCCGCCGTATTCCGGGCCGGATGACACCAGCACCGCACCACCGTTCTGGACATAGGTCGCGATATTCTCGAGGTAGAGCGATGGCAGGATGCCGCGTCTGCGGTAGCGGTCGAAGATGATCAGGTCGAAATCCTCGATCTTCTCCATGAACAGCTCTCGGGTGGGAAAGGCGATCAGCGACAGTTCCTCGACCGGCACGCCGTCCTGCTTTTCGGGCGGGCGCAGGATGGTGAAGTGCACGAGGTCGACCGCCGCATCCGCCTTCAGCAGGTTGCGCCAGGTGCGTTCGCCCGCATGGGGTTCGCCGCTGACCAGCAGCACGCGCAGTCGGTCGCGCACGCCGTTGATCTGCACGACAGCGGCATTGTTGCGGGCGGTCAGTTCGCCGTCCACGGCGGGGGTTTCGAATTGCAGGACGTTCATTCCGCCGTGCGGCAGGTCCACGGGCAGTTCGATGTCCTGCCCGACCGGCACGTCGAAGGGCAGCGGCGCCGCACCGTCGATGCTGATGGTCAGCGGCACGAAGGCGTCGGCTGTCGGGGCGGCACCCTGATCCTCGATCCGCAGCGTCAGCGTCACGGGCTCTCCCAGAATGGCAAAGGCGGGCGCGTTCGACACGACCAGCCGCCGGTCCCAATCCTCGGGTTGGCCGGTCAGCAGGGCATGTAGGGGGGCCGGCAATGCGGGCGTGCGTTCAAGATCGTGCAACCGCCCGTCCGACAGCAGAATGATACCGGCGATCCGGCCTTGCGGTTCCTCGGCCAGCGCTTCGGACAGGCCGGTCATCAGTTGAGTGCCGCTATCACCCTCGCCATCGCCGAGCGTGACGATGCGCAACTCGGTATTGTCGAGCGTTGCGACCTCGGCCCGGACGTTGGCGAGGGCAGCCTCTGTCTGCTCGGGTCTGTCGCTGATGCGCTGGCTGGCGGATTGGTCCACGACCAGCACGATGATGTCCGACAGGGCCTCGCGGTCTTCACGCTGGATCGCCGGGTTCAGCAGCGCCGCCAGCAGCGCCAGCCCCGCAAGCCCGCGCAGCCACCACCCCGGCAACCGCCGCCAGATCGCCAGCGCCACGCCGACGACTGCGAGGGCAGCGACGGCATAGATCACCAGCAAGGGCAGCAGGGGATCGAGGATCACGGTTCCGGTCATGTCGTGCCCTTCCGGCTTCGTCTGGTCTTAAATATCCCCGCCGGAGGCAGACTGCGGCGGCACCAGTTGCAACGGCAGATCATTGCCCCAACCTTTCCAGCAGGTTCGGGACATGCACCTGGTCGGATTTGTAGTTGCCGGTCAGCACATGCATGATCAGGTTCACGCCAAAGCGATACGCGAATTCGCGCTGGATTTCCCCGGCCTGACCCCGTCCGACCGGAAACAGGCTGCTGCCGCGTTCGTCGACGGCCCAGGCGCGGGCCCAGTCGTTGCCGCCGATCACCACAGGCGTCACCCCGTCGTTGAGGTTGCGGAACGGCATTCCGTCGGCCAGTTCTGCACCCGGCGGTGCCGCTTCGACCCAGACGTCGCGGCTGTCGGTGCGACCCGGAAAGTCCTGCAACAGGTAAAACGTGCGTGTCAGCACGTGATCCGTCGGAATTGGTTCCAGCGGCGGGATGTCCAGCGACCGGGCGATCGCCTGCAACTGCCGGCCCTCGGGGCTGGACGATCCGAAACGCGCGGTGTCCGCGTCGCGCGTGTCGAAAAGGATCATGCCGCCGGTCCGCAGGTAGCGGTTCAGCTTGGCGTAGGCGTCCCTGCTTGGCAACGGGGCGTTCGGAACGACCGGCCAGTACAGGAAGGGGAAGAACGCCAGCTCGTCCGTTTCGAGGTTCACCGCCATCGGTGGCGCAGGCTCGACCGAGGTGCGCCGGAAAAGCGTGTCAGACAGGCCGCGCAGCCCGGCTTCGGAGATGCGGTCGACCTCGGCGTCACCGGTCTGGACGTAGCCCAAAACGACGTTGCGGGTCGCCTCCAGCGCGAAGGGGTCGGTGTCCTGCGGATCACCTTGCGCCTGTGACTGCTGCGGTGCGACGCCGACCAGCAGCGCCAGCAGCAGCGCCGCCGCGACGTCGGCGCGTGGGCCGCGTAGCCGTCCGCCGACGGCAAGCGAGGCGATCACGTCGACCATCAGCATGGCCAGAGCGGCGGCCAGGAGCCAGCCTTTCAGCGGCGTTTCTTCCGCGACCACAAGCCCTTCGACCGGGATGCGGGCGGGCCATTGTGCCGTGGCCAGCGTCGTCTCTGGTCCGGCGACATTTACGGCAACCCGCAGATCGTCACTTGCATAGAGGCCCGGCGGAAGGTCCGGCCCGGCTATGCCCTGTGTCAGCACCTCGCCGGCGATCCCGGCTTCGGACGTTGCATCGTCCAGCCGCCCGAAGGCGTCAAGCTGCGCCTGCGGTTGCCAGACCGTGCCTTCAAGGGCGGTCGCGTCCGGGGCGGTTGGCCGGGTCGAGATCGCCAGCCGTTCCAGCATCTGCACGAACAGGCCCGACAGCGGCAGCGTGGACCATTCTGCATTGGCGGTCACATGAACCAGCACGATCTGGCCTTCGCCCTGGGTCTTGCGCGTGACCAGCGGCGTGCCGTCGGCCAGTTGCGCCAGCGACCGTTCGGCCAAGGTGGGATCGGGCTGGGCCACCACCTGCGACGCCACGGTCACGTCATCGGGCACGGTCAGGCCAAAGAAAGGCGAGCCTTCGGGGAAGGGGGCCAGCGCCTTTGGCTCTCCCCAGCTCATCGCGCCGCCGACGCTGCGGCCACCGGCGCGCAGACGGACGGGTAGCAGAGGGTCTTCGGTCGTGCGCCCGACATCTGACGCGGCCAGCCGCGGTCCGGCAAAGCGCAGCAGCAGGCCGCCCGCTTCGACCCATTGCAGCAGGCTCTCCTCTTCGGTGCCCGCCAGATTTGCAACGTCGGCCAGCACGATCACGTCGGGATTGGCCAGCAGGACGTCCTCCAGCGTGCCGTCGATCAGATCGGCGGTCGGGGCCAGGGCCTCTTGCAAATAATAGAGCGGCGACAGCAGGTCGAGGCCCTCGGCCTCGCCTTCGCCGGCGATCAGTGCGACCTCGCGGCGGCGCAGGGCATCGTCGGTCAGTGTGACGGCCCCGGCGGACCGCGTGGCGGCAATGGCAAAGCGGCTGACGCGATTGCGCAACTCGGGCGGCAGGGCAAGGATCACTTCGCCCACCGCATCACCGGCGGCAAAGGTCATGTCCACGGCCGCCAGCACGCGTTCGGCCCCGGCCGGATCAAGGCCGATGGCCTGCACGGGGACCGTCAGCGCCGGGCCAGTGGGCGTGCGCGCGCCAGACAGGACGATATTGCCGTCCTCGAACCAGGCGGGACGCAGGGCGACGGTGCTGCGCGGAGTCTGAAAGACGGTGACGCTGCCGCGGGATTCAAGAGCCGACAGCAAGGGCTCGCGGCTGTCGCGGGCAAGTCCGTCGGACAGCCAGAAGGTATCGAAACTGCCGGTCAGCGTGTCGGCAAAGGCAGCGACCGCCTCGGCGTCAGGCTCCCAGGCGGTGGGCGTCAGGTTCGGCAGGCGCTGGGCGATCACATCGGCGGATTGAAAGTCGGGACCGTCAACGGGCGGTGCCGTCAGCGTGACGACGGCCGCACTGCGCCCGGCGCGTGCGGCCTCGCTCAGCAAGGCCGCGATCCGGTCGGTCCGGACGTCCCAGTCACGGGCGTCGGCCCAAGTGCCGTCGGCGACGATCAGCAAGGGACCGGTGCCGGGGCGGGCGGCCTGCGGGTTCAGGATCGGGCCGGCAAACCCGACGATGACGGCGGCGACGGCGGCAAGCCGCAGCAGCAGCAACCACCAGGGTGTGCGATCGGACTGCGCCTCGTCGTCGGTCAGTCCCAGCAGTAGTGCGACGCCCGGAAAGCGGCGGCGGATCGGGGCCGGCGGCACCGCGCGCAGCAGGATCCACAGGATCGGCAACGCGATCAGGCCCAGCAGCAGCCAAGGCGCGGTGAAGGCGAGGGGGCCGAGGGTGAACATCAGGCGGGCCTTGTGTTTGGTGCGACGTTCCGGGGCGCGTCCGTCGCCATAGTCTCTTGGACCAATGGCACGACAACGGCGACCACAGAGGTATTTTCAACCAGACGAAGACGAGACTGGTCGGCGGCAATCATGCGGGCTGGGCGAGGGATTGATAAAGCCAAAGCAACGATTGCGTGGCCGGGGTGTCGGTGTGATGCGTGCTGAACTGCCAGCCGGTCGTACGGGCAAGCGCTGTCAGCCGGTCCTTGCGCTGTGCCATGCGGTCGAGGTAGCGCGTGCGCAAATCGCCCGCCTTCAGCGTCTCGTGCCGCAGGGTGCCGGACATGGATTCGAAGACCGTGCGGCCATCGAAGGGAAACGCCTCTTCCTGCGGGTCGAGGATCTGCACCAGCGCACCGCGCACGCCGCGGTCGGCGGCACGGGTCAGCGCCTCCTCGACCGGGGCGATGTCGCCCAGGAAGTCGGACACGAAGACGGCGCGGGAGTGTGGCACGAGGCCACGCGCCTGCGGCAAGGCATAATCGGCGGCATCGTCCTGTGCCAGAAGAGCCGCCATCTGGGCGATCTGAGCGGTACCACGCCGCGGCGGCAGATCGCTGCCGGTCATGCCGACACGCTCGCCACCCCGGATCAGCAGGATTGCACAGGCCAGCGCCACCGTGCGGGCGACGGCCGCCTTCTGCGGCAACTTGTCGGTCGAGGCAAAGCGCATGGAAGCCCCCCGGTCGACCCAAAGGACGACGGATTGCGCGATCTGCCATTCCTTGTCCTGCACGAAACTCGCGTCGGACCGGGCCGATCGGCGCCAGTCGATGCTGCGCGCATGGTCGGTGGTCTGCGCCGGGCGGTATTGCCAGAAGGTGTCGCCAGTGCCCGCCCGCCTGCGCCCGTGGTCGCCAAGGATCACGGTGCTGGCCAGATGTTCTGCCGCCGCAAGCAGCGGCGGCAGCGCACTGGCCTGCTGTTCGGCCGCCGCGCGGAGGGACAGGGCATCGGTCATGCGGCGCGGGCGGTCCGGGTCGCGTCGGCGGCGATCTGGTCGATCAGGGCGTCAAGATCTTCGCCCCGCGCGCGGGCGGCAAAGGATAGCGCCATGCGGTGCTTCAACACCGGGCCTGCCATGGTGCGCACGTCGTCGGGCGTGGGGGCGAGCCGGCCTTCCAGCAGCGCCTGTGCGCGGACACACAGCATCAAGGCCTGTGCGGCGCGCGGGCCGGGTCCCCAGCTGACGGCGTTGCGGACGGCAGCGGGTGCATCTGCGTCGGGTCGGCAAGCACGCACGAGGTCGAGGATCATCTCCACGATGGCGTCGCCGACGGGCATCCGGCGCAGCAGCAACTGTGCGTCCAGCAGTTCGTCGGCGGTGAAGACGGCGGTCGACCGCGCTTCTTCTGCGCCTGTGGTGGCGATGAGGATGTCACGTTCCGTCGCGCGGTCGGGGTAGGGAACGTCGATCTGCACGAGGAAACGGTCAAGCTGCGCCTCTGGCAGAGGATAGGTGCCTTCCTGCTCGATCGGGTTTTGCGTGGCGAGGACGTGGAAGGGGCGGCCTAGCGGGCGATGCTGGCCTGCAATGGTGACTTCCTTTTCCTGCATCGCCTGCAACAGGGCGGATTGCGTGCGGGGGGACGCACGGTTGATCTCGTCCGCCATCAGAAGCTGGCAGAAGATCGGGCCTTCGACAAAGCGGAACTGCCGGGTGCCGTCAGCCATGCTGTCCAGCACCTCGGACCCGAGAATGTCGGCGGGCATCAGGTCTGGCGTGAACTGGATGCGGTTGCCATGCAGGCCCATGACAGTCGACAACGTGTCCACCAGCCGCGTCTTGCCTAGACCCGGCAGGCCGATCAACACCGCATGGCCGCCGCAGACCAGCGACGTCAGCGTCAGGTCCACGACACGGTCCTGCCCGATGAAGCGGCTGGCGATGGAGGTCCGGGCCTGACCCAGTTTCAACCCAAGCGTTTCGATCTTTGCGACCAGATCGTCGGTGTCGGACATGACAATGCTCCCTGAAACTCTATGTCTGGCATAGCAGCATTTATTCCGGTTGGCCCCAATGGCAAAAGCAACAGACGCACAAAAGAACGTGACCCCCGATGCGGACGGCCTTGCGAGCGCCGCGCGTCAGGCGCAGACCGGCAAGGGGATGCCACCGGTTCATCTATGGAATCCGCCGCATTGCGGCGACATCGACATGCGCATTGCGCGGGACGGGACGTGGTTCTATCAGGGCACCCCCATCGGGCGGCCCGCGCTGGTCAGGCTCTTTTCTACCATCCTGCGCCGCGACGGTGACGACTACGTGCTTGTCACGCCGGGCGAGAAGGTCGGGATCACGGTGGATGACGCGCCCTTTGTCGCGGTGGATTTCCGGCGCAGCGGCGACGATCTGGTGTTCGAGACGAACGTCGGCGACACCGTGACGGCCGACGCCGATCATCCGATCCGGGTGGACCGTGACGCAGAAACCGGAGAGCCCGCGCCCTATGTCCTGATCCGCGACCGGCTGGAGGCGCTGATCGACCGCAAGAGCTTTTATCGGCTGGTGGACCTTGGCGGGGAAGAGACCATCGACGGAGAAGTCTGGTTCGGCGTGCGGTCCGGGGCGTCGTTCTTTCCGATCATTCCGGCGGCGGACCTGCCCGGTCAGGGCTGAACGGGTCTGAACGTCATCTCGACCGCATAGCCGTCCGGTGCGCTGCGGCGTTCCATCTTGGCGCCGATCTGGTGGGCGGAGGCATCCATGATCCGCAGGCCAAGCGAGGTCAGCGGATCGCGCATCGCCTCGTCTTGGGCTGCCCCCACGCCGTTGTCACGGCAGATCATCCGCACATCGCCCTTCGGGGTAAACGCCAGCGTGACGTGGACCTTTCCCGCGCGATCATCGGGAAAGGCGTGCTTGATTGCGTTCGCGACACATTCCGATGCGACCACCGCGAGTGCCGTCGCCTCGGTCGAGGCGAGTTCGAAAGCGGCGATGTCGGAGGTGATGCGCAGATTGTCGGGGCAGGTGGCGGCAAGGTGTTTCAGCACGCCGTCCATGAAAGGCCGCATGTTTACTGATGCGACACTGCTGGAATTATGCAGCTCGCGGTGCAGCGCCACGATGGCGGCGACCCGGCGTTCGACGGCGGCAAAGGCCGACAGCGCCGCCTCGTCCGTGATCCGGCTGGCGTAAAGGCGCAGCAGCGACTGGACGGTCTGAAGCGAGTTCTTGACACGGTGATCCATTTCGCCACGCAGGATGTCCTGATTGCAAAGGGTGCGGCGCAGTTCAAGCTGTGTCATGACCTGCCGGCCCAGCGTGCGCAGCGTCTGGCGTTGCAGGGGCGTCAACATGCGCGGCTTGTCGTCCATCACGCAAAGGGTGCCGATTGGCTGGCCGTTCGGGGCAGACAACTGGACGCCGGCATAGAAGTGGATGCCAAGGCCCGCGACGATGGCGTGATTGTCCGCCGTCCGCAGGTCAAGCCGCGTATCGGGAATTTCCATCAGGTCATCCTGAAGCAGCGCGTGCGAGCAGATGGCCAGATCACGCGTGTTCCCGGTCAGGACCGTGCCTTCGGCCGCCAGAAAGTGCTGGTGGTGTTCGTCGATCAGCGTGACAAGCGCATAACGCGCTTCACAGATCGCCGCGGCAAGCTTGGCGATATCGTCGAATTCGGACTCTGCCGGGGCATTCATCATGTCGTAGTCGGCGAGGGTCTTCAGACGCTCTGTTTCGAACGGGTGCAGGGGTGCGCGCATCGGGCATCCAATTAAATCGCTATGAGGCCCGATTAGTCGACTGAGACATCGTGCAAGGCAAGGGTCCGACCCGAATTATTTCGGGTTGAGCGAAGACGGGCCGGTCATCCGACCGGCCCCTTTGCGTCAGATGCTGGTACAGATGTATTTCATCTCCAGGTAGTCGTCGGTGCCGTGATGGCTGCCTTCGCGGCCAAGGCCGGACTGCTTGACGCCGCCGAAGGGGGCGACTTCGGTGCTGATGATGCCGGTGTTGACGCCGACGATGCCGTATTCCAGCGCTTCCTGCACCTTGTAGACGCGGGACAGGTCGCGGGCATAGAAATAGCTGGCCAGACCGAAGATCGTGTCGTTGGCCATCGCGATGACCTCGTCCTCGTCCTCGAACATGAACAGGGGCGCAAAGGGCCCAAAGGTTTCCTCGGTCGCGACCATCATGTCCTGCGTGGCATGGGTCACGATGGTCGGCTGAAAGAACTGACCGCCCAGCGCGTGTTCCGCGCCGCCGGTCAGCAGCTTGCCACCTTTCGCCAGCGCGTCGACCAGATGTTCCTTCACCTTTTCCTTGGCAGAGGGTTCGATCAGAGGGCCAAGGTCCGTGCCCTTGGTCAGGCCGTCACCGACGACCAGATTCTCGACCGCGACCTTCAGCTTCTGCGAAAATTCGTCGTAGACGCCCTTTTGCACATAGATGCGGTTGGCGCAGACGCAGGTCTGGCCGTTGTTGCGGAACTTGCAGGCGATGGCCCCTTCGACGGCGGCGTCGATGTCGGCGTCGTCAAAGACGATGAACGGCGCATTGCCGCCCAGCTCCATGCTGCATTTCATCACCTGATCGGCGGCCTGTTTCAGCAGGATGCGCCCGACTTCGGTGCTGCCGGTAAAGGTCAGTTTGCGCACGATCGGGTTTTCGCAGAACTCCTTGCCGACCTCTGAGGAGGAGGACGACGTCACCACCGAAAACACGCCCTTCGGGACACCGGCCTCTTCGGCCAGCTTGCCCATCGCCAGCGCGGACAGCGGCGTCAGCGACGCGGGCCGCACGACGAAACCACAGCCGACGGCCAGCGCGGGGGCGACCTTGCGGGCGATCATGGCGTTGGGAAAGTTCCAGGGCGTGATCGCGGCGGCGACGCCGATGGGCTGCTTGATGACGGTGATGCGCTTGTCTGCGCCGTGGCCGGGGATCGTCTCGCCGTAGATGCGCTTTGCCTCTTCGCCGAACCATTCGATGAAACCGGCACCATAGGCGATCTCGCCCCGGCTTTCGGTCAGGGGCTTGCCCTGTTCCGCAGTCATGATGATCGCAAGATCCTCCTGATGTTCCATCATCAGGTCGAACCACCTGCGCATCACCTGCGCGCGGGCCTTGCCGGTCTGCGCGGCCCAGGCCTTGCGGGTCTTGTCGGCTATGGCGATGGCTTCGCGGATCTCTTCGCGGCTCAAGTCCGGCACTGTCGCGATGACGTCGCCACGGGCGGGGTTCACCACGTCGATGGTCTTGCCGGACGCGGCGTCGACCCATTCCCCGGCCAGGAATGCCTGCTGGCACAGCAGGTCCGGGCGTTTGAGTTGGCTGGCGAGGTCGGTGGTCTGGTCAAGCATGGCGGTCTCCGAAATTCGCGGTAGGTTGCGGCAGGCATATAGTGTTGCCGCGTGAAAGGGAAACAGGATGGAACTGGATGACGCCTATGCCAACGGGCCGCACATTCCGGGCGGCGACGGGTTCGCGGCGATCTGGGCGGCCAAGGCTGCGGCCTTTCGCGCGGCGGTGCAGGGGACGCTGAACCAGCCCTACGGTGATCGCCCGCGCGAAGTGTTCGATCTGTTCGCACCAGAGGGCGCGGCGCAGGGCACGGTGGTTTTCGTCCATGGCGGTTACTGGCGCAGCACCGACAAGGACCTGTGGACCCATCTGGCCGCCGGGCCATTGGCGCGCGGCTGGCGGGTGGCGATGGTGGACTACGACCTGTGCCCGGACGTGACGATTCCGCAGATCACGCAGCAGATCGCGGCGGCTGTCGGTGTGATTGCTGCCCGCTACCCCGGTCCCCTGCGCCTGACAGGACATTCGGCGGGCGGGCATCTGGTGGCGCGGATGCTTGACCCTGACATTGCCGGTCAGTGGCTGACGCGGGTGGCGGGGGTCGTCCCAATCTCTCCGCTTGCCGATCTGGAGCCGTTCCTGAGAACCAGCATGAATGCGGATTTCGGGCTGGATCAGGCAACGGCACGTGCCGAAAGCCCGATCCACCAGCCCGTGCCATCGGTGCCCGTCACCGTCTGGGTCGGCGGGGCGGAACGGCCAGCGTTTCTGGATGAGGCGCGCTGGTTGGGGGCGGCATGGGGCTGCGAGGTCGTGGTGCGGCCCGGGCGGCATCACTTCGACATCATCGCGGGTCTGGAAGAGGCGGGGTCAGACCTGACCGCTGCCGTGGTCGGTCAGCGCGGGCGCTGACTGAGGGGCGCTGCACCTCAGACTTCCCGGGATATTTCTGACCAGAAGAAGGGAGTCAGGTAAAGCGCTGGCGATAGGTTGGCTGGATGTCGGTCGGGTCCGGCGTCGCGTGATATATGCCGCGCGCAATGGCGCGGGCCATGCATGTCGCGGCGGCGTGGCCGAGCCACGCGAGGTTGCCGCAAGGCGCGTCGCCGTGGCTGACGGCAAAGATCAGGTCGCCATCGTATGGCGTGTGGCTAGGCACCAGCGCGCGGGCGAAACCGTCGTGCGCGGCGGTGGCAAGGCGGGTGCACTGCGCTTGAGTCAGGTGCGCGTTCGTCGCGACGATGCCGATGGTCGTGTTGCGGACGTCGCCTTTCATGGCGGGCCGGCCTTGCGGGGCGCTGGCGGCGGGTCCAAGGTTGCCGCACTCTCCATCGCACTCGAAGGGGGCGGCCCAGAAATGAGGACCGTCACCGACCGTCGCAGAGCCCAAAGCATTGACGGCGACAAGCGCGCCGACGATTACGCCGCCCGGCAGCATGCAGGACGCCTGCCCGAGGCCGCCCTTCAGCGTCGCTGTCGTGGCACCGTAGCCCGCACCCACCGTCCCCAGGTCGGCAGGGTCGCCCGCCGCGGCGAGAGCCGCAGCCCCAAATGCGGCATAGGGATTCATAGACCAGGACTTGTCACCGCCGTTCAGCAGGTCGAACAGGATCGCGGCGGGCACGATCGGCACGCGCTGTGTCCCCACCGCGAACCCGCGCCCCTGCGCGCGCAGTGCGTTTGCCACGCCCGACGCGGCATCGAGGCCGAGGGCAGATCCCCCGGACAGCACCAGGGCGTCGACCTGTTCCACCAGCTTGTCAGGCGCAAGCAGATCGGTTTCGCGTGTGCCGGGTGCGCCGCCCATGACGCTAACGCCGCAGGTGAATGGTGCGTCGGCGGTCAACACGGTCACGCCCGATTTGATTCCTGTATCGTGTGCGTGACCGACCAAGAGGCCCGGCACGTCGGTGATGCGGTTGCGCAGGGTCACACGGGGACGACGATGTGGCCGAGGTACGTCAGATGCGCCGTGTCATCCAGCGTGTAGGGCAGGTCGTGGAACGCATTCTCGGTGATGATAATCAGCGTGTCGTCGCCAGCCAGACGCAGCAGGACGTCGTCGACCTCATCACCTGACAGAAATTCCAGCAGGCGCGACTGGATGTCGCCATGAACGACCTCGACTTCGGCCTCGTCGATGAAGGCACCGTCAAGTTCCTGCGTCAGCCGGCTGGGCTGATCGGTGCCGCGCGGGGCGGTGCAGAAGGCGTCCGCCTCGGCCTGCGAGGGAAAGTTTGCGCTGAAAAGATGCAGTTGCAGATGTTCCGGATCAAGGTGCACGGGTGCTTGCGGCTGGTCCAGCATGGTGTTTTCCGACGGGATCAATTTGGCCGCGTCGCGCAGCCCCCGCCGCGCGATGTAACGCATCAGGCGGTTCAGCAGGGTGGTCAGGTTCATATGCAGCGGCCTCCGTCGATCTCCAATGCGGTGCCGGTGATCAGACCGGCGGCGTCGCTGCACAGAAAGGTTGCGGCGGCACCAAGATCTGCGGGTGTCGAAAATCGGCCCAGCGGGATGGTGGACAGGAATTTCGCCCGCAGGTCCGGGGTGTCGCCCCCCATGAAACTGGCCAGCAGCGGCGTCTCCTCGGCGACGGGGTTCAGGGCGTTCACGCGGATGCCGTGGGGTGCCAGCTCGATGGCCATCCCCTTGGTCGCCGTGATCATCCAGCCCTTGGATGCGTTGTACCAGTTCAGGTTGGGTCGCGGTGACACCCCAGCGGTCGAGGCGATGTTCAGGATCGCACCGCTGCGGCGCGCCTTCATCGCGGGCACGAAATGGCGCGCCGTCAAGTAGACGGACTTGACGTTCACGGCAAGGACGCGGTCGAAATCGACCTCGGTCACATCCTCCATCGGGGCGGGCAGGTGGGTGATGCCGGCGTTGTTCACGAAGATGTCGACGTCACCCAGCAGGTCGGCCGCGACATAGGCCAGTTGCCCGACCGAGGCGTTGTCCGACACGTCGCAGGTTGCATCGCAGGCGCCCACCTCGGCCGCGACGGCCCGGGCGGCATCGCCGTTGATGTCAGCCACCAGCACGCGCGCCCCGGCAGCGGCGAATGCCCGCGCGATTCCGGCCCCAAAGCCCGAACCGCCGCCCGTCACGATCGCCGTCTTGCCCTGCAAAGCACTCATGCGGTCAGACTGGCGCGGCGGGTCTTGCCTTGCAAGCGGTTTGGCGTAACGTGAGCGTTGCGTGTGGCGATGGCGTCGCCACGACATGAGCGCGACCGTCCTGAACGCCGGGACCTTTCGGGGTCGCGACAGGCCCCGTGTCACAGGGGTCTGAACCATGGAACGTCCGGAATATTACCGCTTTCATCAGGGCGACCGCGTCCTGCCTTTCGCCGCGTCGGAGTACGAGATGCGGCTGACAGGTCTGCGCCGCCTCATGGCCGATGCCGGGGTGGAAGCCTGTGTGCTGACCTCGATGCACAACATCGCCTATTACAGCGGGTTTCTCTATTGCAACTTCGGCCGTCCCTACGGACTAGTAGTCACACCGACGGACAGCGTCACGATCAGCGCAGGCATCGACGCGGGCCAGCCATGGCGACGGTGTCACGGCGACAACGTCACCTATACGGACTGGCAGCGCGACAACTACTGGCGGGCGATCTTGTCGGTGACCGGCACCCGTGGCGTCATCGGGATTGAAGGCGATCACCTGACGTTGGTGCAGCAAGGCAAGCTTTTGGCGTTTCTTTCGCCGTCGCAGGTCGTCGACATGGCACCCCTGACGATGACCCAGCGCATGCACAAAAGCCCAGCAGAGCTTGATTTGATCCGGCAAGGGGCCGCGGTCGCCGACATCGGCGGCCATGCGATCCGCGACACCATCCGGATCGGCGTGCGAGAGATCGACGTTGCCATGGCGGGCCGCGACGCGATGGAGCTGGAGATCGCAAAACGCTTTCCCGATGCGGAATACCGCGACACCTGGGTCTGGTTTCAATCGGGCATCAACACCGACGGCGCCCACAACCCCGTCACGGCGCGCAGGCTGCAACAGGGTGACATCCTGTCCCTGAACACCTTTCCGATGATCAGCGGCTATTACACCGCGCTGGAACGCACCCTGTTCGTGGGCGAGGTCGACGACGCATCCCGCCGCGTGTGGGAGGTGAACGTCGCGGCGCATGAACTTGGCATCAGCCTGCTGAAGCCCGGCGTGTCCTGCGCCGAGGTGACGCGCCGGATCAACACCTTTCTGGCCGAACGTCAGATGCTGCAATACCGGACCTTCGGCTATGGTCACTCTTTCGGCGTGCTGTCGCACTACTATGGCCGAGAGGCCGTGCTGGAGCTGCGCGAGGACATCGACACGGTCCTGGAACCCGGCATGGTCATCAGCATGGAGCCGATGCTGACGATCCCCCACGGTCAGCCGGGGGCGGGTGGCTACCGGGAGCATGACATCCTTTTCATCACCGAGGACGGGAACGAGGACATCACCGGATTTCCCTTCGGCGCTGACCACAATGTGATTATCTGACACGAAAACCTGCCTGCGGCGGCAATTCATTGCCATTCCGACCGTGTCTGCTAATTACAGACCAACTCTGATAATTGGTGCTGCCCCATGACCTTGTCCTCCGTTCTGTCGCGCCGGTCTTTCGGCGCAATGCTTATTGCCTCGTCCGCTGCCGCCTGCGCGCCGCGTGTGCCTGAATCGGCCCCGATCGAACCGCAGGTGAACTGGCTGCCTGAATACGCGCCCCTGCAGGATGCGGGCTACGACCTGCCGGCGATCCCGCTGCAATACACCCAAGGCATCAACCGCCGGATGGAAGGGCTTTACACCGGCGAGGCCCCCGCCGGGTCGATCGACGTCGATCCCTATGCGAAGTTCCTGTACCACGTCAGATACGACGGCACCGCCACGCGTTACCCGATTGGCGTCGGCCGGCAAGGGCGCACGTTGTCGGGCCTTGCGACCATACAGGACAAGAAGGCATGGCCAGGCTGGACGCCTACCGCGAACATGCTGCGGACAGAGCCAGAGGTCTATGGCGGATTCCGTAGCGGCGTCCCGGGTGGCCTGCGCAGCCCATTGGGCGCGCGCGCATTGTACATCTACCGGAATGGGCGGGACACATACTACCGCGTCCACGGTACCAACGATCTGGAAAGCATCGGCAACTCCGGCTCCGCCGGCTGCATCCGGTTGTTCAATCAGGACATCATACATCTTTACAACAATGTCTCGTTGCCGATGACCATCAACATCCGGTCAGAGGCTGAATCGCTGCGTGTCGACCCGGAGAATTTCAACCGGGGTGTAGAGCTGCCACCGAAGATCATCAGCCCCGAGGAACTGCTTGGGCAGGAGGCAATCTCCAACGACCGAGAGCCTGATCTGTCGCAGCTTGCCCAGATCTGACCACCGGCCGGTCGGAAAATCGTCACGCGAGGCTTGGTAAAGATCGCGTGACCGCTTATCTCGGTCACGACCCAATTCATGTGAGGGACCGCGATGAGCACGTTCGACCAGCAGATCGAAGATAGCCAGCAGCAGGTCGCTGCCGCGCAGGGCAAGATTTCCGAACTGACCAGCAGGATCGAGGTCGCCCGCCAGAAGATGGCGACCGGCACGGACGTCAGCATCGACATCGAGAATGCCACGCTTGACGACGTTCACGCGCATACCGACCTGATGAACGCGAACATCGCCGAACTGATCATGGGTCTGGACGACGTGACCGCCGGATTCTCGAAGGACTTCGAGGAGATGCGGTCAAAGACCACGTCCGAGAAGCTCATCGGCTTCTTTTCCCGCGCCAAGTCGGATTCGATGCGCGAAGAGAGGATGCGTCAGGCCAGCGTCGACGACAAGTTGCAGGACCTGATTTCCAAATCCGACGTCATCACGCGGCTGTTGCAAGGTCAGCTTGAGATGCTGAACGACCAGAAGGCCCGCGTCGAAGGCAACCTGACCGCCACTCTGACCGACCGTGAGGTCGCTGTGGCCGAACTGGAGCGTGTCCGCGCCGAGGTTCAGGGGATGGACCCGGCGATCATCACGCTGGAAAACCGGATCAGCGTCGAACAGGACGCGGGAGAGCGCACGAAGCTGGAAAGCGAGCTTGCCGCGCTGAACACCCGCTACAACGAACTGGTGCAGGCCGAACAGGTGCAGCTGGCGCAAAGTCAGACGCTGGAACGCTATATCGAGAAGGGCAAGACCTGGATCGACAGCCTTCAGAATCAGGCGGCGACGCAGATGGTGCTGATCAACAAGTTGCAGACCGACACCAAGCAGCGCGTCGTCCTTTATGACGCTCTGTCGAAGTCATTGAAGACCGCGCAGCAGCAGGACGTCGCCCACCGTATCAACGAGATCGGCGTAAAGACGGATCAGGAGGCGCAGACCGCAATGGCCGCCATCGGTGCAGCGACCAACAGCCGGATGGCCGACATGCTGGAAGCGCACGGCGACCACATGGTCTTCGCGCGCGAGGTGCTGGAGCAGAAGGCGAAGGCGGACGAACGCTTCATGCGGCGGTTCGCGAAGATCGTCGAGAAGCACGACAGCAACCAGTATGGGACCGAGTAAACGGTCGGGTGGACGGGACTGATGGTGGACACGGACCTCGCCCTCGACCACTTCCGTCTGGAAGACACCCGGATCACCCGGCGCTATTTCGGCAAGTTCGCCCGGATCACGCGGCACCTGGGGCAGGTCGCCGCGACGATGCATGCCGAAGGGCGGCTGTCCAAGCCCGACATCGCGGCGCTGACCGGCTATCTTGTCGGGTTGAACCACACCTTTACCGCGCTGGCGCACAAGTATCACTTTGCCGGGCGGGCGTCCCATGCGGGGCAGCTGACCATCGACCGCGTCGAAAGCGGCTTTCCTGTCTATCAGGAGCTTCTGGAGATGGCGAACGACGCGCTTCAGGCGCGGTCGCATCTGGCGGGGATGCCGACTGCCGATGACCTGAAGACCCAGATGGTCCGCCAGATCGTCGGCGACCTGAGCATCCCGACAAAGCTGCAATTTGCCTTGTCGCAAAGGCTCTATTACGAAGAGTTGGCGAAGGGCGGCCAGTTCTGGGCGCGCAACGACCCGCAGGCCGTGTTCCTGTCGGACCGGGACAAGCGCCGGCATTTTCTGGTGCATTGGGCGGTTTACGACAGTCAGGTGAATCTGCCGACGCTGTATCTGATGGATGTCGAGGATTCGGGCCGTGTCGGCCTGCCAAAGGACGACCGTCGCTGGCCGCTGGTGCAGTCGCATCTGACGGCGCAATCCCTAGGCGGGTTGAAATTGATGACCATCGCCACCGGATTCGACGCGGATTTCGACGACCTGCATCCGGTGCGCCTGCGCCGGTTTCACGTCGGGCCAATGTATTCCAGCGCCTACACCCAGCAAACCGGTCCCCTGCGCGAGGTTCTGGACGTGGCGCAAAGCCCGGAAGGCGACGATTGGGCGCTGGCCTGGACCGAAGAGGACTTGCAAGCCGAACGGGTCGAGACCGTGAAATCCGGCTGGTTCGGATCGGTTGAGCGCCAGATTTTTGCGCGCGATCCCTTTGATGCGACCGCGCAGGACCGCGGCCTGTCCCGGATGGACCGGTCGATCATCATGCCCGCGCGTCCTTATCAGGCGCTGGCGGAACGGCGGCCTGCGGGGTTCGATGACGTGCGCAAGTTCGTCGTGGGCGGCGACGGGCGCGTCAGGGGTTATCGGTGATGCGGATTGCGACCACAAATGGCTCTCAGGTGCATCTGGCTACGCCAGATCGCCAAGACAGATGCTTGTCCGGTCAGATGAAGCGGAAAACGACATGAGTGAGACCGGCAACCGGATGGAACTGCGGGAAACTGACATTCGCACCCACTATGCGGCGGCGCTGGCGTTGCTCGACCGACTGGATCACGCGCCGCGCCTGGCAATGGGACTTGTCGCACCCCAGATCGAGGAACGGTCGCCCGGCATCGGCGCGCGGAGGGCGTTCCGCAGCACGACGCCGGGGCTGGTGACGCGGCGGACGGTGACCAGCGACGGCGTGGCCTTGCGGTCGCGGATCGCGGCTGTGGCCCGCGGCGACCTCGTGACGCCGGTGCAGGCGCAGGTGACGCAGGCGCTGCGGCGCGGGCTGGCCATCGCGATGGCCATTGCCGATCAGGTCGCCGACCGCACCGGGCTGGTGGCGTTGAAGCGCGCGAGCCTTGACGGCACACTGTCCGACGACCGGCGCGCGGACTTTGTGCAACTGGTCGAGGCAGAGGCCTTGGTGACGCTGTTCGTCTTCGCCTCGGCGACCAAGTCGCTGCTTGCCGATCAGGCCGGCACCGCCACGGTGGACCTGTCAGAGGTCGAGGAGGTGCTGACGGACAACGCCCCTCTCGCGCTGAACGGCGCGCTGTGGGAACTAGATCAGGACATCGCGGTACTGGCGCAGGATGACGCCACGCTGACGGCGACCGTCATCGCGTTCTGCGATGCGCTGGCGGAAAAGGTCGCGGCGCGGGCGGCGACGATGCCGGGACTGGACGCATTTACGCAAGCGACATGGCACGTCGCAGCCGACGATTTTACCGTGCAGGGCTTTGCCGCCCCCCATGCACGCAAGAGCACGACGCTGACGATGGCCTTCAAGACCCCGGAAGAGGTCGTCGGCAACCATATCGCCAAGGCGCAGGCGCTGCGACTGTCCAAGATGCTGATGGCCTATGACTTCGATCGTCGGATGAACCCGTTTGCGGACCTTGGCGGTTTCATCTTCACCTTCATGGGCGACGGCAAGCCGGGGACCGGCAAGACGACGCTGATCCAGATGATGGCTGGGCTGATCGCAGGCTACTGCGAAAACGCGGGCTATCCCTTTCGCTACCAGAACCTGAGCACGGACAATATCGACAGCTATCAGGGCAAGTCGGGTCAGAACGCCAAGGCCTTCATCACCAACATCATTGACCCCGCCGTCATCGGCTTCGGCACCATCGACGATATCGACCAGCTTGCGGGCAAACGCGGCGATCGCAAGTCCAGCGCTGGCCAGCTCGAAATCACGGCGGTCCTGATGGAGAGTTTCGCCGGGGCCAACACGGTCGTGCGCGGCAACTGCACATTTGGCATGTTTTCGAACTACCCCGAAAACGTCGATGACGCCCTGCGCCAGCGGGCCGGTGCCCGGTTTCTGGTGGACGGTCCGCAAAGCCGGGACGACTACATCGACATCCTGACGCTGCTGATGGGCAAGAACCACGACATCCCGCTGGGCAACCACGATCTGTTCGCGGCACAGGCGATCCAGAAAGCCGTCGCCGCCAGTTACGCCAGCCACACCCGCCCGCACGAGGAGGGTCTTTTGCGCGTGTTCGAAAGGGTGCAGGCCCAGCATGGCGATCTGGACACGCTTGCCAAGCTGGGCACATATCTGAAGGCCATTCAGGAAGCGGATGAGCGTTTCACAGGCCGTGCGATCAAGAACATCACCGACGCGGTGAAGGTGCGGGCGATGGATTTCGAACTGCCGGATGAGTGGATGGAGAACCCGGACCTATTCCTGCGCCGTGACTATGACACCAAGTCCGCCATGATCCGCGACCTGCGCCAACCGATCACGACCGATATGGTCTTGCAGGAAATCAATCGCTACGCCGACAGCGAATTCCGATATGCGGACAAATCCGACGAGATCGCCATCGCCAACGCCGTCCGCGACATGACCCGGATGGAAGAGGCGCGACGCCGCTACGCAAAGGGTCTTGGCGCATGACCGTCGGCTTGATCCTGCCAGCCCTTGGGCTTGGCCTGCTGGGCTGGCTGATGCCAAAGCTGTGGTCGATGGTCCTGCCGGAAGGCATCCCCGCACTTTTCGCCAATGCGATCCTGTCCGCACTGGCGCTGACGGCGCTGACGGGCCTGTTCTTCGTCATCAGCTACTGGTCGGCGGGGGTCACGCTGGGGCGGCTGGCCGATCAGGGCATCACCGGCAACATCGCCCATTTCGGCCGTCTGGGATCAAGTGCCGCGATCATCTGGGCACCGATGATGTGCATCGCGCTGATGGGCCTGCCGCGCACATGGACGCGGGCGACATGGTAGGGGGCGCGACATGCATCGCTTGATCGCCAAGGGCCTGATGTTCGGCAACCTGTTCCGCGTCGACAGCCCGCCCCTGATCGACCGCTACAACCGCGCGCTGAAGGTGCTGACGGGCCAGCAGACGGCGCTGACGGAATTCCACATCGACATTTCCGGCTTCAGCCCCGAAATCGGGGAGGAGCTGGGCGACGACCTTTACCTGAACCCGCGCGGCGTGAACCGGCAGTTCATCCTGCTGTCCACCGACCAGATGACGGCTCCGCTGCTGAACGCCACATTCTCGCACAGCCGGACGATCCTGCGGCAATTCATCAGTGACAACCGCGCGGCGCTGTTCACGCTGACGGCGCAGGACGCGGTGGCAGGGGAATTGCTGAACTCTGTCCACAGCGCCGATACCGCAGCGCGCCTTTTCGACATTCGCCGCATCACGATCGAGGCGGACACGACCGCCGGGACGATCGCAACTGCCGAGGCGCTGGGCGCGAAGATCGACCAGTTCATGACCCGGCCCGACGGCTGGCATGACGACATCCTGATCGCGCAGATGATCGGGCTGGCGCAAAAGACCGGCGACGTGACGCGCAACCCGGTGCGACTGGCGAAGATGACATATGAGACGCCGGATTTCTGGACCTCGCTGTTCGGTGGCCTTTATGTGTTTCGCAGCGTGCCGCACCCGGCGGTGATCGCGATGGGTAATACCGCGTTGGGGGATGTGCCGGTCTCTCCCGTCATCAGGGCCGATGCGCGGGGCGATATCGCGACATTCCTGAAGCTGAACGATCTGGTAGAGCCGGTGGCGCAGGCGAAAAGCCCCCGCGTCGCCGCAATCCTGCAGCAGAAGATGGATTTCATGGTCGCCACCACGGCCTCTGCCGCCGGCGAAGATTTAGCGCAGGTCACGGCGCGCGACATGCGCCAGATGGCACGGCGACACGCGGATGCCTTGCCCGCCGCCTGGCACACGCTTGCCAGCCTTGTCCGCTGGGCCGAGGACGGGTGCACCCTGGCCGCGCATAACGAGTGACGACGCAGGGTATTTCTATACGCTGCGGGCTCGCCCCGGACAGCAAGCCGACCTCGTGAACATGCTTCTGTCAGAGTTGTCGCCGCTGGACGCCCGGCAACTCTTCATCTGCCACAAACAGGCGTTCTATGCGGCCTATGCGACCTGGCCCGATGCAAAGCGCGACTTTGTGGCAGAGCTGCTGGCGCGCGACTATATGGCCGACAAGGCTGGCACACGGGAAACGCTGTTCGGTGCAGCACCGGAGCCGGTGAGCAGTCCGCCACCCATGCCCACCCGGCGCGGACCCTGGGGTTAGGCATGGCGTTCATCAAGCTCATCGTCTTCGGCCTGATCGGACTGACCATCATCTACCTGTCGCTGTCGCTCTATTCCGCGTCCCTCCGGCGTGAGAGGCTGGAAAAGACGTACGACGCCGACCCGGTGCCGGGGCAGACGCGCGAGGCCTATGTGGCGACCGGCATGGCGGCCTATCGCAGCAGCCTGCGGCCAAAGCTTCTGGTGCTTGTCTATGTCGTGCCGGTGGCGGTCTGCAGCGTCATCATCTATGTGATCAATACCAATTAGGCGGAGGGGCTGTCATGCGCACTTTGGGGTTCCTGTTCCGGCTGTTGCCGATCCTGCTGCTGGGCCTGCTGCTGCATTATGTGCTGCCGCAGCATGACGTGGTGCGCATCACCTCGACCGAGGTGATCCGGACGGATTTCAGCGCCTACAACCGCATCTTCTATGCCCAGGCCGATACCGGCAACGCGAACCAGCCGACCCGCGACCTGCGGCTGATCAACACGCAGAAGCAGAAGACCTTTCTGCTGGGGTTCATAAAGCGCGATGCATCCGAGGTCATGGTCTACCGCAACGAGGATACCGGCTGGATCTGGCCGCCCTACTTCAAATTTGACAGTTCGGACCTGCAGGCAGAGGCTGCTGCCAGTGCGCGCACGGATGGCTGGTATAGCCTGACGCATTATGGCTGGCGCATCCGCTGGGCGTCGATCTATCCCAATGCGGTTGCGATCAAGCCGGTGGTCGGCCCCAATGCAACGATCATTCCGTGGTTCAACATCGTATTCTTCATCTTCCTGATCTTTGCCATCGGCACGGTCCGCGCGATGTGGTTCCAGTTCCGCGAACGCATGATCGATCCGGCGATGGACGCCGCCGGCGACCGGATGGACATTGCAGAGGCCCGGATGGACGCACGCCGTTCGAGGATGCGCCTCTGGTTCGACAGCTGGAAGCCTAAAGATCGCCGGTAGCGACCATTCGCGAAGAATCAGGGGGGCCAGCCCCCCGGTCGGCATGCCGCCCTCCCCCCGGAGTTTATCTGGCCAGATGAAAGGGATCAGGCCCCGTAGGGAATCCAGATGTTCTTGATCTCTGTCGCGTGTGGCAGGATCGCCTTGGTGTTGTCCCGGCCCCAGTCCAGCGATCCGCACCACGTCCGCTTGAGGTTGCCGGCGGCGGCGGTTTCGATTCCCTTTGTCAGCGCAGGATCGCCCAGCGACCAGACCGCGTCGATGTCCATGTGCCGCGCCATCGGGTCCGCAAGGTCGGCATGGTCGCCGGTCAGGATATTGACCAAGCCACCGGGTACGTCCGAAGTGTCCAGCACTTGATAGAAATCCGTCGCGATCAGCGGGAACGCTTGCGAGGCGGCAAGGATCACCCGGTTACCCATCGCGATGGCCGGAGCCATCAGGCTGACAAGGCCCAGCAAGGGCGCGTCATCGGGACACAGGATGCCGATGGTGCCGACCGGTTCCTTCATCGCGAGCGCGACGCCACGGATCGGGACGCCGTGAACCTGACCGTCATACTTGTCGGCCCAGGCGGCTGCGCTGAACAGGCGATCGATGCTGGCGGCGACCTCTGCCGCGCAGTCCTTGCCGGTCAGGTCACGCAGCCGGTCCGCGAATTCTGCAGCGCGGGCGGACAGGTTCTCGGCCAGATAATACAGAATCTGCGCGCGCAGGTGGCCGGTGGAGGTGCCCCAGCCCTTCGCGGCATTGCACGCCTCGACCGCGTTGCGCAGGTCCTTGCGGTTGGCAAGGCTGACGTGACCCAGCAAAGCGCCCTTGGGTCCGTAGACGCCGCGCGAATAGCCGCCGTCGGGTCGGGCCTGCTTGCCGCCGATGTAAAGCTTGGCAGTGCGATCCAGTCCCGTGCCACCGCCTTCGCCCGTAAATGCGGCCACGGACTTCGGTGCAGGTGCAGAATTGAGGGGCTTCGTGTAGCCCCTAAGCCCTTCCCAGCCGCCTTCACGGCCAAAGCCGCTTTCGCGCACGCCGCCGAAACCCGCCGCGGCGTCCATCATGTTCGTGCCGTTCACCCAGACGATGCCAGCAACCAGTTTCGGTGCAACGTCCAGCGCCAGATTGATGTTTTCCGACCAGACCGAGGCGGCCAGCCCGTAGCGCGTCGAATTGGCAATCTCGACCGCTTCCGACGGCGTGCGGAAGGTCGTGGCGACCAGCACCGGGCCAAAGATCTCCTGCTGCATCAGCGGTGACGCAGCGGACAGACCGGTGATCAGTGTCGGCGGGTAGAAGCAGCCGTCGGGGGCGGCGGTCTGATAGGTCTCGCCTTCGGGGTGGGCGGCCAGCATGTCGGCAATGCGGGCGCGCTGGCGCGGGTGGACGATGGCGCCGATGTCGATGCACTTGTCCAGCGGGTCGCCGATGCGCAGGCCGTCCATCCGGGATTTCAGCTTGGCGTAGAACGCATCCGCAATGCCTTCCTGCACCAGCAGACGCGACCCCGCGCAACAGACCTGCCCTTGGTTGAACCAGATCGCGTCGACAAGACCTTCGACGGCAGAATCGATGTCCGCGTCCTCGAACACGATATACGGACCCTTTCCGCCCAATTCGAGGCTTAGCGCCTTGCCGGTCCCGGCGGTTAGCTCGCGGATGCGGCGGCCAACGGCGGTGGAGCCGGTGAAGGCAACCTTGTCCACGTCTGCGGTAACGATCATCTCGCCCACCTCTCCGTCGCCGGTGACGATGTTCACGACGCCCGGCGGCACGCCCGCCTGATTGCAGATGTCCGCGAACAACAAGGCAGTCAGCGGAGTCCATTCGGCTGGTTTCAGGACGACCGTGTTGCCCATCGCCAGGGCAGGCGCGATCTTCCACGCCAGCATCAGCAAGGGGAAGTTCCACGGGATCACCTGACCGCAGACGCCCAATGCCTGCCGGTCTGGCAACTCGGACTCCATGATCTGCGCCATTCCGGCGTGGTAATAGAAATGCCGGATGGCCTGCGGCACGTCGATGTCGCGGGATTCGCGGATCGGTTTGCCGTTGTCCAGCGTCTCGAGCACGGCAAACAGGCGCGATTGTTTCTGCAGGATGCGCGCGATGGCATAAAGCACTTTCGCGCGGGCGTGACCGTCCTTTGCCCAGGCGGGTTGCGCTTTGCGTGCAGCTTTCACGGCAGCATCGACGTCGGCCTGCGTGCCTTGGCTGACCTGCGCCAGCAGCGTGTCGGTCGCGGGGTTCATCACCGCGAACAACGTGCCGGGCGCGGTCCAGGCTCCGTCGATGAAGTGACCGAAGTCACCCTTGGACGCCAGCCAGGCTAGCGCCTCCTTGCTGCTTTCGGGGGCGGGGCCGTAGTCCATGGTCTCAAAGATCTCCTTGACGGTCATAGCGCTGCCCTTCAGTTTCATCTGGCTGAATAAACTCAAAACCGGCCTCAGCCGATCGCGTGGCGCCAGCCGGCGGAATAGCTGCCGGTGACGTGGTGTTCCAACTGCCGCTCGATATCGCCCAGCAGGGAAGACGCGCCAAAGCGGAACAGGTCCGGTTGCAGCCACCGGTCGCCAAGCTCGTCCTTGATCATCGACAGATAGACCAGCGCATCCTTGGCCTTGGAGATGCCCCCGGCAGGCTTGTAGCCGACGTGGATGCCGGTGCGGTCGTGATAATCGCGGATGGCGCGGATCATGGTCAGCGTGACGGGCAGGGTGGCGTTGACCGATTCCTTGCCGGTCGAGGTCTTGATGAAATCGGCACCGGCCATCATGCAGACCAGCGACGCCTTTGCGACGTTGCGCAGGGTGCCGAGTTCGCCGGTGGCGAGGATCGCCTTGACGTGAGCCTCGCCGCAGGCGGCGCGCATCTCGGCCATCTCGTCGTAAAGCGCCTGCCAGTTCCCGGTCAGGACGTGGCGGCGAGATATGACGATGTCGATTTCCGCAGCACCTGCGGCGACGCTCTCGCCGATTTCCGCGATGCGCAGGTGGAAGGGCGACAGGCCGGCGGGAAACCCGGTGGACACGGCGGCGACGGGAATGCCGGAACCCTTCAGCGCATCGACTGCGGTGGCGACCATGTCGTGATAGACGCAGACCGCCCCGGTGGTAAGCCCGGTCATGCCGAGGGCCTCCAGTAGATCGGGGGCTACGGGCTGGCGCGCCTTGGCGCAAAGCCTTCGGACGCGCCCGGCGCTGTCGTCGCCAGACAGGGTCGTCAGGTCGATCAAACTGATCGCCTTGCAAAGCCACGCAGCCTGATGATCCTTCTTCACGCTGCGGCGGCCCGGCAGGGTCGCGGCCCGGCGTTCGATGGCAGAGGTGTTGGCCTGGGTGCGCATCACCCAGTCCATATCCAGCGGCTGGCCCGGGTTGCGTGGCAGATGGTCAGGGATTGTCACGGACGGCACTCCTCGGGCGGGCGATGGGGACTTGTGGCACGAATTTGACCGATTGGTCAATTAAGGGCCGGGTTGAACGACGTCACGTTGGAATTGCTGGCGGTATTGCAGCGGGGTCATGCCGTGATGGGCGCGAAAGAGTTTGTGGAAATGGGACAGGTTGGCGATGCCGACGGACTCTGCGATGACGGGCAGGGGGTCGCTGTCGCGTGTCAGGGCGCTGGCGGCCCGCGCCATGCGGACCCGGTTGATATAGGCGGTCGGTGTCAGCCCCAACCAGCGTTGCAGGCTGCGCGCCGCGTGAGGGTGGCTTTGTCCGGTTCGCGCGACAAAGCCGGCAGCCCCCACGCGATAGACCTCTGGGTCCTGGGCGGCGGCGCAGGCCCGGTGGAGCCAGTCCGGTGCGTCGGCGGGCAGATCGGTTCGGGCCCGCGCAAGGTCCGCAAGCAGCGGCAGCAGAAACGCCTCTGCCGCGAGGGTGTCAAAGGGGCCGTGGTCCATAAGGTTGGCGGCATGATTGAGAGCCGCGAGCTGCCGCATGTCGCGGTCGGCGCGGGACGGTCCGTCTGCGGCCCGCCAGAATGGCAGGTCGGGGACACGGCCGTCAAGCTGGCCGATCAGATCGGGGTGCAAGGCAACGGAGACGACGAGGGACGCCTCTCCCTTGCCTTGCAAGGCATGCGTCTGGCCGGGGCGCAGAAGGACCAGCGCGCCTTCTTTCAGTGTCTCGATGCCGCCGGGCCGGTGGTGTCGCACCGTGCCGTTCTGCACCCAGAAGAGTTCGACGAAGTCGTGGTCGTGCAGTGCCTTTGGCCGGGCGGTCGTCAGGGTCGCGCGGGTCAGGTGGATGACCGAACCGGGCGGCAGGATGTCGGCGTGGTGCAGGATGCGAGCGGTCATGGTATCAAGCTAGCACGTTTTTTCAAGGCGCGCAGGCCTGTCGTGACGACGGATCGGCGCTGTTCGCGGGCGGGGCCCGCGAATGCGCCCCGCCCGCCGTCCCGTTCAGGCCCGCAGCTTGATGGCATCGCTATGGTCGAGAAAGGCAAAGCCGTTGCCGGGCAGGGTCAGCTTGCCTTTGGCCAGCGTTCCGCTGTGCGGCCCGGTCAGGTCCACCGCGCCGGTCAGCTTCAACGTGACCGGCGTCGTCGACAAGTTGAAGATGCAGGTCAGGTGAGCGTCGTCCGTACTGCGGGTGAAGGCCAGGACCGGATCGGGCGTCTTGATCCAGGCGGTCTTGCCGCGCGTCATGCAGGGGTTCGTTTTGCGGAAGGCGATGACATCGCGGTAGAAGCGCAGGATGCTGCCGGCCTGACCTTCCTGCAGATCGACGGCGTTTTCGACCTGCGGCGGTTTCACAGGCAACCAGGGCGTGCCGGTCGTGAAGCCTGCGCTGGGGGCCGTGTGGTCCCAGACCATCGGCGTGCGGCAACCGTCGCGACCCTTGATGCCGGGCCAGAACCGGATGGCCTGCAGGTCGGTCAACTCGTGGAACTCCATCACCGTTTCGGTCTGGCCCAGCTCCTCGCCCTGATAGATGCCGATAGTGCCCTCAAAGCTCATCAGCATGGCGCAGGCGAGGCGGGCCATCGCGTCGTCCGACACAGCGTGCGCACCCCAGCGTGTGACGTGACGCGGGACGTCGTGATTGGAAAAGGACCATTCCGGCTGGCCGTCCGGCGCGCCCTTCTGGAACCCTTCGATGCAGCGGCGGAAATGCGCAGGGCTGAAGTCAGGGCCAAGCATGGCAAAGCTGTAGGCCATGTGCAGGCGTTTGGTGCCAGAGGTGTATTCGGCCATCAGGTCGATGGACCGCTGCCCCATGTCGCCCACTTCGCCCACCATCATGATGTCGTCGTAGCGGTCGCACAGGGCGCGCAGCCGTTCCAGGAAGGCGATGTTTTCCGGCTGGTTCTTGTTGTGGATGTTGTTCTGCATCCCGTAAAGATCCGTCGCCATGACCTGTGGCCCGGCGCTTTTTGCCGCCGGGTTCGACCGCAGATTCTTGTCGTGAAAGTAGTAGTTCACGGTATCGAGCCGGAAGCCGTCAAGGCCGCGGTCCAGCCAGAATTTGGCGGTCTCGAGGATCGCATCGACCACATCGGGATTGTGGAAGTTCAGGTCCGGCTGCTGGGCCAGAAAGTTGTGAAGATAATACTGGCCCCGCACGGCGTCGAATTCCCAGGCCGGTCCGCCGAAGTGGCTGTGCCAGTTGGTCGTCGGGCTGCCGTCGGGCTTGGGATCGGCCCAGACAT
This sequence comes from Loktanella sp. DJP18, assembly GCF_049310965.1. Lineage (NCBI taxonomy): Bacteria > Pseudomonadati > Pseudomonadota > Alphaproteobacteria > Rhodobacterales > Roseobacteraceae > Loktanella > Loktanella sp. DJP18. The sequence goes on from NZ_JBMERN010000038.1 coordinate 34,499, forward strand.
ACCAGTCCGCCTTCGGATTGGTGCGGTCCTTGCGGCTTTCAACGTCAGAGGTGTGCGACAGCACCTGATCGGTGATCACCTTCAGCCCGAGGTCATGCGCCTTGGCCAGCATCCGGTCGAAATCCTCGAGCGAGCCGAACAGCGGGTCGATGTCGGTATAGTCCGACACGTCGTAGCCCATGTCGGCCTGCGGGCTTGTAAAGATCGGCGAAAGCCAGATGCAGTCGACGCCCAGACTGGCCACATAGTCGAGCCGCCGGGTAATGCCGTTAAGGTCGCCCACCCCGTCACCCGTGCTGTCCTGAAATGAGCGCGGATAGATCTGATAGATCACCGCATCCCGCCACCATTCGCGCATCTTGTTGCTCCATTCTCTGTCGGGTCCAGCCTACCAGCCTGCTGCGAGAGTGAAAGCGGTCCCGGACCACTA